>JAPPKT010000140.1 GCA_028819675.1 Caldilineaceae bacterium
CCCCCCCCCCCCCCCCACAAGGGAGGGCCGAATAGGCCCGACCGCCCAGAAAAGCAGTGGTCAGTGGTCAGTAGTTAGTGGTCAGAGACGGCGCTTATTCTGGGGGAAATTGGAATGGGAACTGACCGCGGCTTGGTTGCCTGCAGAGGTATGCGACTGTTCACCCCCATTTTGGGATGCACTAGCTCCTCGCAATTGCCGCCCGGGAAGGGGAAGGCACCCATTCGCGGCGCCGGCCTGAAACGGGCTCTGGCTCCAAGGACGTACCAAGAGATAGGGAGCGACTCAGTCCAAAGAATGAGCGAGGTTTGCCAGATCGACCAGCTGAAACAGTGCCAGAGGCCCTGCGCTGCGGAAGCAGAGCTGAAGAGGTACCCGCAGATTGGAGGACAACCACTCGATCACAGATTCGGGCATCGTCGTCTCAACCTCCAACCGGACAACGGGCGAGGCAAGCTGCTGATGTCGAAGTCCCCGTCTTTGCGCTTCCAACTCGTCACCGTTACCACCCCCGCTGGAGGCTCTCAAGACGCGAAAGAGGTATACACTTTCAATCTTCATGCCGGGAAAGAGTTCATCAAGGAAGCTGGTTACCGCGTCTTCACTCCAGATGTAGAGCCGCTTTCTCGAAGTCGAGGGAATGGAGACAAAGCGGGACATGAGCCGGGGCACTTTGATGCGGGCGTAGGAGAGAGGACCGATGCCCAGGTCGGGGCTGCTCAGATGGACCAGCAGATTGATGCTATGGGAACTGATGAAGGGAAAGGGATGCCCCGGATCAACTGCGAGGGGAGTCAACATGGGGTAGAGCTGATGCCGGAAGAATCTGCGCAGGTATTGACGTTGCACGACTGTCAACTCATGTGGGCGACGTACCTCGATGTCGTTCTCGGCAGAAAGAGCAGGCAAGAGTATCTCGTTCAGTTCCGCATAGGACCGCTGCAAGAGCGGATCCAGACTCGCCGCGATGTCTCCTTGACTCTGTTCGGACAGGGTGGGCGCCGTTTCGACAAAGTAATGATCGAGAACGGAAGCCAGAAGGCCCAGGATCCTTAACCTTTCGAGAAGTGGGCAGTCCTGGTCGCGTGCTTCAGCCAAGAGGTAATCTGCTTCCACAACCGGAGGAGGCAGCTGAGAAGATTGCAGGCGGGTCTTCAGGCCAGCTGCCAGCGCCCTTGCGCGTGCGACACCATCTGCATCCACCGGGCCGGCCTGGGTTGGCAGCCGTGTATCCGAACTGGCTGTGGCGGTGCGATGCCCGGAAGAAATGACGCCCCCGTTGCGTAGGTCACGTGTCATTTGAGTGCGCTACTCCTCGTTGGCGACGAATTCAATGCGTACAGTGAACTCGTCCTGCACTGTAAGCGTATTGGCAAAGTCTGGCGGATCAAAGCCAAGGTTTGTCATTCGCAATCGAGTTTGCATCGATCCCTGAATGGTACTCCCGGACTGGTTGGCAGAAACGTCCCATACTGTTGAAAGCGTAGTTCCACGTAGTTCCAATACTCCCTCAAGTTGAAAGGAGACTTCCTCACCCTCATTGTACGAGTCAGGCACTTCAAGGAGCCTTTCTGCAACAAAAATGGCAAGAGGATACCTATCCGATTCCAAAGCGTTTTCCCGGATCCAGCCGTCTCGCAGATCCTGGTCAGTCTGAAGAGTTGGCAGATAGACGACGAAGCGGTTGCCGCCGATCGACCGCTGGGCGAGGTCGAGCTGCATCAGTCCCACCAGATCTTGTGTCTCACCCACTACTTTGGTCTTGCCTATGTCCAGGCCATATTTGCGTGTAGCGTCTGCAAAGAGTTCCTCATCGACGACATATGCGGCCTTTGACGATCCGGCGTCAATTCGGAAAACTCGCCAGCCCTCTCCCTGCTGAAACCGGATCGGATCCAGACTGGCAAAGGCAGCCGCCGCCCTCTCCGAAATTACGCTTTGGGACGCATCCCCGCTTGCCGGGGGTGACTCCGACGTTTGCGCCTGGTCTGAAGGCTGCTCGTCTGCGCGGCCCCGGCAACTGGCGCTCAGAACTACTATCAAAACAGTGAGGAACAGCCTGATTGCAGAGTTCATTTTCAGTGGGCCCTGATGCCTTCAGCAACCTGTCTTGTGAGAGTCTCGATAGGTTGCTGCACTAATGGGGAGTCAACACAGGTTGGTGCCCCTTCTCGCCGATGGGGACGCCCTCTGGCAGATACAGCGGGAGTTCTGCTCCGCTCCCATAGGCTGTCAGAAGCTGCCGCACGAACATTGAGAGGAATCCTTCGTGCCGAAAATTTGGCTCAGGCTCCCAGACTGCCAGACCCGGTGTGAATCCGTACTCCCTGAATGATGCAATAAAATGGGGATCTTTGGCAATGATGTGAATAGGGGTGTCCCAACCGTCCTCTCGGCGCGAGACTCGCGGAGGCTGATGGTCGCCTACCAATACGAATATCGCCTGTTCATTGGGTTCGCTGATTATGAAATCGACGAGCACTTCCAACTGGTATTCGATTGCATTCCAGTAGTTCTGACGTCGTTCGGCGTGTTCGATCAGTTCGGACGCCGGCGGTGGCGCGGGACCCGGTCTGTTCAGGTGCTGCCACGTGTCAACCAGCAGTGGCAGGGGTGCCCAAGGGTAGTGGGAATTCTGAGTGATTGTAAAGAAAAGAAAGGGTTCTTCGGTTTCGTTGCGGATTGTCTCACGGGCAAAGTTCAAGGAGTACTGGTCCGGAGGCGCCGGTCCCCACCCATATTCGGGACCGGCAAAGTTCAGATCCTCGTACTGAAGCCACCGGTCTACGCCATAGAAGGCAGCGTATTTTTCCCATTGCGCTTCGGGCAGACCCATTGAGAGCGCAGTCAGCCGGTAATATGTATAGCCCTGGTCCCTTAGAAACTGGCCCAGATCCGGGTATCCTCCGGCCTCATATTTGTCTAGCAGGGCATAGTATTGCGGATCCGAACTGACCCGCATTCCGAACAGCGCGCTCGTGTAAGACATCCAGGACCCACCTCCCCATGTGGGAGCAAGACTCAAGGCCGACGCCGCGTGCCAGCCCGCGTTAGCGAGATCTTGTTCCAGACGGTGGGTAAGGTCCCTATACATCGCTCTCCAGTCATTCCTCTTGTAAATAACAGACCCGTACGACTCGCTGAAGATGATGTATATGGGGGGACGCTCGACCAGGTCAAACTGACTGTAATCTTCGGCAGGGGCGACCTCAGATGTTTCAAGCCGTTGCACGTCAAGATAGACACGCCGCGATTCACTGATGTTGCGCAGTAGTTTTGCGGTGATGCTGCTGAATACCATTTCGGGGCGTGCCAGGATTTCCGATCGGAAGACTGCCTGAAACGCAATGATGAGTGCAATCAGAATCAACACAGTGCGTGTAGCAGGCCCGGGCCCATTTTCCGGCAGCAGGTGGCGAGCCAGCCGCGCAACCAGGGCCGCGCCGGCGGCGATGAGCAGGAGGGTACCGGCAACAAAGGCAGTGGTAACGCGGGCGTTTTGCAGGAAGAAGCTGAATCCCTCGGTTGCCATTCGCAGCTGGGTGTAGAAGACCGGTTCGACACTGAAGAAGGTGAGAGAAGCGCCTTCGTAAAGGTAGTAGAAGAAGACGAGTATGTAGGTGACGACGAAGAGGATGCGGACGGCGGCACGGCGCAGCGGACGGGCGACGGCCCAAAGCACTACGAAGAGTACTATTTCGGAGTTGAATCGCAACAGGTCAGGATCTCTGCGCCAGAACGCGATTTGCAGCCAGATTTCGCCCAGAGAAAGACCGGCAAAATGAAATGAGGGGAAAAGAGAGCCGTCCTCACGGTCCATGAGAACGACCGGGAGAAACAGTAGGACGTGTAGAATAAAGAATGAGACCCAAAAGCTGACTTCGGAGGCTGGCGGCCATGGTGACTTCAGGCGTGCAGAGGATGCAATAAACTTCTCGACGGGGGTACGGGACCGCGCCTCTCCCGCCCCTCCTGAATGCAATTGGGTTTCGACGGCTCGTGCTGACTTTCCCATGAATGCCCGAGGGGTACTAAGGGTCTGACCAGGAGTGCGGCAGCAGGCCGGAGGCGACTGCCTGCTCCACGATATCTGAAACGGTGCTACCTAAGGCATCGGAAGAGCCCGCGACCGGAGTCATACGCTCCTTGACCTGCATGCTTGTTACCCGGTTCTCGCGCCAGGTTATTCCGCCGGTATGGTAGTTGTGGAGGAAGGGCATGAGTCTGTCCAGGGCAAGGGCAAATCTGGCCTCGGGGGTTTTCTGTTCTTCGTACTCTTCCCAAAGATTGATCAGTTCTACCGCCTGTTCTACCGGCAGTAAGCCAAAGATGCGCTGTGCAGCCGTCCGCTCTCGCTCGATTTTGCCGGCGTGACCGGCCGCGTCGTAGGCGTAAGTATCGCCGGCATCAATCTCGACGATGTCGTGCACCAGGACAAGCTTGAGCGTATGTAGCTGGTCAACGGGCTCGTCGGCGTGCTCTGCCAGGACCAGAACCATCATGGCCAGATGCCAAGAGTGTTCAGCCGAGTTTTCACGCCTATGGCTTTCCAAGAGCAAAGACCGGCGCAAAATGCCCTTCAGTTTGTCGAGTTCGAGAATGAAATGCAACTGGCGAGCGAGTCTCTCGGTCGTCATCGATCTGCGCGAGGAACTGCTTCCTGAGGGAGAAACTGGCTGTTGGGGCGATATGCGAGCCAGTATTCCTCGAAGCGGGCGACAAATCGACCGGCACTCTCGCCGTAGATTCGCTGTGCCAGAGGAATCGCGGCGCGGCGCTGCCGCTCGCGCTCGCGAGACACGGTCGAATGGAGCATATGGGCTCCGGCGCTGTGTGCTGTCAGCAGTTCCTTAACGCTGGGCGCCTCCATCAGAACGGCCAGGTCGTGTTCGTCGCCAAGCAAGTCTGCCAGGCGGTCGCATTCGCGTTCCATAGCCTTTAGCTGTGCCGGCCACAGCGGTTGCAAGATTTGGAGATGATACCACAGATACTTTACTCGTTTGCGCCACGCGTGGAATCTCTCTGTCGTCGGTTGGGAATAGGCAGCTGCCCTCTCGTCGCGACCGCGCCCGTAGATTCTTCGCAGTCCGCCCTTGAACAGTGAGAACTCGCTTTCGATGAAACGCCAGCTGTCTACTCGCGATTGCGCCCCCTTCATGGAAGCGATCAGAGATTTCTGTCGCTGTTCGTCTTGCGCATACGCATTAAGAACAGCTCTGTGCTCTCTTATCAAACGTGTCCGAAGATGCAGAAAGGCTTCGTCGGCGATCGGGGCCAGAGAGCCCTTTCGAACTTGATCCAGAGTTTCGATGTAAACGGCACTGTCGCGAACTGGAGAAAGGAGACGGCCCATGTCGCGGAAAAAAAGGTTTTCAGAAACGTAAGTTTCCTCGGGCAGAGCACCCCGAGCCAGCCGCAACAGTGCTCGAACGCGCTTGAAATGCTTGCGGGCTTCGTGAATTCCTTCGTTCAGGTCATCGCTTCGCTGAAGTTGAGTGATAGCACCTTCAATTTGCTCCACTGCGATACGCCGCAGCGAATCCGAGGGAGCTTCTTCAGGAATTAGAGTGAAATTCATCGAGGAGTCTCTGCCGGGGGGACCCGGCCGGCCTGCCATCTATCCACCGGAAGCTGCAAGGTCAAGCTTGGAAAAGAGGTCGCGGAAAATGGCGTCGCGGTCGACGTAACGGGCACAAGAGACGGTATGGCGTCCCTCGTCAAACTCCCATGTAATCGCGTCCGTGAGCCGGGGCGAGCTCACCAACTCCATCTGCGCCCACCTGGGATCGACCAACCAACCCAGTGGCGCAAGGTCCCAAATCTGCTTTGAATAGGCAAACTGGTCGGAATGGTATTCACTGTAAATCTGGAAGAGGTAGTCGCCGATCGCGCCTCTGCCTCTTACGTATTCGGCCATCTCGGGTTGCGTCGTATGCAAGTGGGACACGACTCCCATGCAGGGAAAGCGGACAAGGGGTACGCCGCAGTCCAGTACAACCCGGCTTGCGGCGGGATCCTGGCGCAGATTGAACTCGAGCGTGTCGGGCCAATGGCGAGCATGGCCGCCCAACCAAAGGAGGACGATGCGGTGTCGAATCTCCGGCTCCAGCAGCAGTGCCGAGGCAACGTTTGTGATGGCGCCAATGGCAACTACGTAGAGGGGATCTTCGACAGGACTGGCCAAGGCCCTTTCGATCAGATCGGCTGTGGCCTCGCTCTCAACCGGTGTCGTTTCGTTTGGCAGCCACTCAGTTGACCCCCGCCTGACAAATCCCTCCTGAGACGTGTCGACGGACGGGAGGCGGGCCAGCAGCCGTTGAATCTCTTCGAAGCTCTTCTCCATTCCGTCGCCCGGTCCAGAAGAGCGGCTGTTGTGAAAGGGCGCGGCGTGAAAGGCTTCTACCGTCATGCGTTCAGGAGATAGAAGCGCGTATACTACAGCGAACTGATCGTCGATCTCGTTGTAGGTGTCGGTGTCCAGCAGGATTCGAACCGGACCGGACGGAGGTCTGAGCCGGTCCAGAAGGAACTGAGGATCAAGTGGCGTAAAGTCCATTTGGCAAAAGGTAGTTGTGATACAGCATGTCTGTTTTCCAGTGTCTGAACCTATCCGGAAGAGGCGAAGCTCTACGCAGCCAGCCGGTTCACCATCTCCAGCATCGCCGTCATGTAACCGATGGCATAGGCGCGGCCGCGGTGCCCCCAGGCTGTGTCTTCGACCATCTTCGGTACGTGGTCGGTGATCATGAAGCCGGTGAATCCCACCTCCTTCAGCGTCTTCATCACTTCGAAAGGATCTACGTTGCCTTCGTTGATGAAACATTCATTGAAATTGGGAACCGTCCCCTGAACGTCGCGAAAGTGAACGTAGACGATGCGGCCGCGGCCGCCGAAGTGGCGTACGGCCTCGATAACATAGTCATGACCGTTCATTTCGGACCAACAGCCCATGCAGAAGTCGAGACCGTGATTGGGGCTATCGAAACGGTCGATGGCGCGTTTGAACCCTTCGAAGTTGCGGAAAATCCGTGCAACGCCGCCGAGTGATTCTACCGGAGGGTCGTCAGGGTGGAGGGCGAGCGTGACGCCTGCTTCTTCGGCCACCGGGAGGAGACGCTCCAGGTAATACTCGTAGTTCGCCCACATTTCGCCGGCATCGTAGACCCGCCCGTGTGTCAATTCGCCCGGATCGTGCTCTGCCAGATTGAAGCGCGTGCCGCGTGCGCCGCCGCGCAGGACGGCCGGCTCGGGCGTACGCCAGACCGAATTGGGCATCCAATGGTAGCCGAGGATTGGAATACCCGCGCGGCCCATGTTACGTACTGTGGTCTGCATGTGCGCGATCTGCTCGTCCCGGCCCGGCAGCCCCAACATTGCCTTGTCGTAGAAGGTGACAGGAACGTTTTCGAGACAGATCAACCGCAATCCGGCTGCCTTGGCCCGATCGACGGCCTCCTTCAGATCTTCGTACTCCCACTGTTTGTCGCCCGGGAGCTTGGGCGTATTCATCAGGAAGTCGTCAGCGCCAAGTTGCTTGATGAAGGCCAGTTTTTCGTCGGTCAGCTCATTGAACTGGCCCAAGCCGATTCTCATCTGGGGCGACATGATTGGAGTCCTTTCTACTGTGTTGCGCGTGCCCGGACTGAAGCCATCTAGGGGAGGTACCAGACGAAATGGCCCCCGGCAATTGCACCTAACACCAGACCGGAAAGCGCCGGCGATGGGTCCGAATCAGATCAGGCAGCTAGGCGGGAACTGGCGGTGATAGACGGGCCAACAGTTGCCCCTGCTCCGCTTCGGTCAGGTCGACCAGCGGCGGGCGAACGCGACTCCAGCCTGGCCTACCCGTCTGATCACCCACAATGACCTTCAAAGAAGCGATCATGTTGAATCCGGATTCAAGTATTGCGTCTCGGATCCAATTGGTTCGGTTCTGACGATCCTCGGCGTCATCTGCCTCCCAGTTGTCGTAGAGGTTACGAATAACGTGGGGCAGCACGTTTGCCATCCCTGAAATGCACCCTCCGCCACCGCCTTGCAGATTCTTCAACAGCAGTGCCTCAGTACCGCAGAAGACAGAAAAGCCGGGATGTGTCGTTGCGACGCCATGAAGTCCCGCAAGTGTATTCACATCGCCGGAGCTGTCCTTAACGCCGGCGGCCTGGCGGGGGTAGGCATCTGCCAGGCGGCCAAGCAACGAGGGGCTCAGCGGGATACCGCTTACCTGTGGGATGTGATAGAAGTACATGCGCAGCCGCTCGTCGTTGACGAGATCGAGCACTGCCGCGAATGAGCGAAACAGACCTTCATCCGATACGCCCGGGTAGTAGAAGGGCGGCAGGGTGAGGACACCTCGGCAGCCGGATTCCACAGCGTGACGCGTCAGTTCGGCGGCCTCTACGACGGAGGCGGAGCCGCTGCCAACTACAAGCCGATCTGCTGCAACGCCGGACTCGATGACTGCATCGACCGCGGCCATTCGTTCTGAGGCAGAAAACGAAGTCGCCTCACTGTTTGTGCCGAACAGCACAAGCCCGTGGCAGCCTCCCTCCAGTAGCCGGTGGCAGAACTCAGTGTAGGCCGGCAGGTCGATGGATAAGTCGGCGCGTATAGGGGTGAGAGTGGGGGCAAAGACGCCGCGCAGGGAGAGCTCAGTCATGTATTTTTTCCTTCGAAGTATTCCGACTGAAGGCAGTCGGTTTTGTCTCACGTTGGGCTACATGTTACGACCGCCAGGCAGGCATTGTCAAATGGTCCGAGGCAGGGAGAAGCATGGAGACGCTGTGGCTCAGTTGCTGATGCTTTGGAGGGCGGCAAAGGGGTCGGCACAATCTGATGCCGGTGCTGCGATGTTTCAAGGGCAGGGCATCCCGATTGCGCCGGAGCCTTGAAGACCAGGACCCTTTTCTCACTTCCTCAGTCAGAATGGACGTACGTCCACTGCAGTAGTTCCCATTCTCCAGGTTCCAAGCCTGAAGGACTCTTCGACCTTCATTGGGCCCCACCTGACCAGCAGCTAGCAGCAGTCGTCGGGCCATATCTGCTGATCCCCGGGCAAGATTCTGGTATTCATTCAGAAGAGATCGTAGACTAAGTACTGAACTCATTCAATCGTATTGGCAATGGGAGGAAACCATGTCCAACAACGACGCTCACTTCGATAAGGAACTCGAAGCCGCCTATCTGGAACTCGACAAGGCGAGGAAGAAACTGGCCGAACTGCGCAGGAAGCTTCCCCACGAGGCCGTTGACGACTACCAGCTTCAGGGCCTGAACGGCCCTATCAGTCTGTCGGCCCTGTTCGGTGACAAAGAAGACCTCATTCTCGTCCACAACATGGGCTCCGGCTGTTCCTATTGCACAATGTGGGCCGACAATTTCAATGGCGTCGCACACCATCTGCAGGACCGCGCAGCCTTTGTGCTCGTCTCGCCTGACAGCCCAGCGGAGCAGCAGGAGTTCGCACGCGGGCGCGGCTGGCGCTTCCCCGTCTACTCCGCTCAACGATCGGCATTCACCGCCGACATGGGCTTTCAAAGCAGTGAAGGCGGCTTCATGTCCGGCTACATGCCTGGCGTCTCGGTATTCCGGAAGAACGACGACGGCAGCATCACGCGCGTAGCCAAAGACCACTTCGGGCCCGGCGATTCCTACTGCGGGGCGTGGCATCTGTTCGACCTGCTTCCCGATGGCCCTGCGGGATGGAACCCGCAGTTTGAATACCCCGATCAGAAATAGTTTTCCTCAGGAAGAGAGAGGCGGCGAATGTCAGTTAGCGCCGCCTCTTTCGCGGGTGCCTTGACTTCGGGATCTGTGACTCAGATGCCTCTGTCGTGTACGAGTAAGTTTCGACCAATGGATGTCATTTGGGGGCGTTGGGCGCATACGCCAGCCAAGGGTGCAACCCAGACTTTTGGGGCTGTACAGTCCGGCGGGGGAGTTCATGCCAGCGGTGGCTGGGAATTTAAGCCCGCTCTTGGAGAAACGGTGGGCAGCGGCCAAGCATGGCCTTACCTGGAGAACCGCTGACTGGGGCCCAGGGCAGGCACAAGGTCGGCACCTACGGGGATCTGATGGGGTTGGCGGGACGTGGTCTGGCTAGACACCTTCGAATAGGCACCCGTCACCAATATCGACACCAGGTCGGCCAGGCATGTTGTAGGAGAGGGGGCGTTGGGGGGGGGGGG
>JAPPKT010000201.1 GCA_028819675.1 Caldilineaceae bacterium
ACTCGCGGCTGCTCCACCCGGATGAAGTCTGGATCGCCGAACACTAAGTTTCCGAGGTGGGAGGGCAGGCAGTAGACCAGTAAAGTACCCAGGGGCTATGCCGGACCAGTATAGCCCCGGCTACTGCCGCCTTCCGCCCTGCTTTCAGCTGCACAGGACATAACATGCAGCCCACCCACCGTCATCACCCACGAAGTTTGGGCCGCCGCGTATATTGCGCGCTGGCGGCGGCCGTTGTCATCATGAACCTGGCGGCGGCATGCGGGATGGGCGGGCAGAAAGCTGCGATCGCGAGAGGCGAGATAATCTTCGAGGAACGCTGCGCCGACTGCCATACAATTATCAGCCAGGGAGGCGGCGAGACGGCCGATACCACCAAGGTCGGAGGGCAGATCGACGACCGGTTCAGAGACGGTTCCTACGCGGACACTGTTACCTCGCGCAAGCTGAAAGTCTACCTGGTGGCGTATCACGAGAACGCGACCGATCTGGAGATGGAACCGAAGGAGTTGGATGACCTGGTTGAGTACCTGTGGTCGTTCAAAGTGCGCAGACATTGAGCGGGCAGGGAAGCGGCCGCAAGGAGGTTAAGAGATTAGCGCATACATTATCCGGCGCCTGCTCTACATTGTTCCCACACTTATCGCCGCGTCGGCGTTGACGTTCATCCTGGCCCACTACGGTCCTGGCGACCCGTTGATGGAGCTGTTGCAGGAAGCGTACTGGGACGAGGAGCTGCGGGAACGCGTGCGCCACTCGCTCGGGCTGGACCGCCCATTCATCGTCCAGTACGGTGAGTTCCTGGGGCGTTTGATGCAGGGCCAGCTGGGCTACTCGATTCTGTCCGGGCAGAGGTCGATCAACGTGATGCTGGCGAAGGCGTGGCCGAAGAGCATTCAGCTGGGCCTGGTGGGGATGTTCTTCTGGTTCGTCAGCGGGACCGTTCTGGGGATCATCGCGGCCAGATTCCACAACCGGGCGATTGATTACATCATTGTCAGCTCGACGGTGGCGGTGTCCACGATTCCCACTTTTGTGCTGGCGCCGATGCTGATGATCGTATTCATACTCAAACTTGGCTGGATCGAGAGCAGCATCGGTTGGGAAGGCATTTTCAGCCAGAAGATCATACTGCCGATGATGCTGATCGGCTTCACGGGAACGGCGGGGCTGGTGCGGCAGTGGCGGTCGAGCATCCTGGAGACGATCAGCCAGGATTACGTGCGGACGGCGCGGGCCAAGGGGCTGACGGAGCGGCTGATCATCGTGCGCCACGTGCTGCGCAATGCGTTCACGCCGATTCTGACGATCACGGCTGCCTCGCTTGGCGGATTCATCACAGGCAGCATCTTTGTCGAGCAGATTTTCAATATCCACGGGTTTGGCTGGCTGGTGTGGCAGGGCATTATCGGCCTTGACTACCCGGTCCTGATGATCACCACGCTCTTCAGCGCGGCGATCATTCTGTTCATGAACCTGGTGGTGGATATTCTTTACGGTGTTGTCGACCCGCGGGTGCGGGTAGGGGAAAGAGCGCGGCGGTAGCGTTCAGTCCGGTAAGATGCGATTGTACTGATCGCCATCCGGTTGGCACGACAGTTGACCGTGAAAATGAAGCCAGAGTGGCGGGAATACTGAGTTATGGCGGAGCAGGAAACTCAGGCCGAAGAGCGGCGTGAACTGTTGAACGATCAGTTTCGGCGTCCTGAGCGCAACCTTTGGAAAGATGCATTCACCCAGCTGATTGCCAACCGGCTGGCGATGGGGAGCATCGTGGTCATTTTTATCGTTTTCTTCATCGCTGCGTTCGGGCCTTTTCTGACCCCGTACGATCATCTGTATCAGGACTGGGACAATATCGCGCAGCCGCCGACGAGGCTGCACCCGCTGGGGACGGACGAACTGGGGCGGGATATGCTGTCGCGGATCCTGGCGGGCGGGCGCACGGCTATCATGGTTGCGGTGGTGACGACGACGATGGCCTTTGTCCTGGGCGTCCTGATTGGCGCATTGGGCGCGTATATGGGTGGATACGTGGATGCGCTGGTGGTGCGAACGATTGACTTTCTGCAGGCGTTTCCGCATATACTGCTTGCGGTCTTTCTTGCGGCCACGCTAAAGCCGACCTTCATTCGATTTGGCGATGCACTGGTCCAACTGTACGGGATCCGGGCGCTGGGCAATACGCTGTACCTGGACTATCTGCTGATCTTCGCGGTGCTGGGCATCACGGGCTGGCCGAACCTGGCGCGACTGGTGCGGGGGCAGGTGCTGTCGCTACGGGCGACGGAGTATGTCAGCTCGGCGCAGGTTGTCGGGGCGAAGGAGTGGCGCATCATCGTTCACCATCTGGTGCCGAACGCCCTGGGGCCGGTCATTGTTTCGCTGAGCGCCAGTTTTGGCGGGGCGATGCTGACCGAGGCGTCGCTGAGCTATCTTGGGCTGGGCATACAGCCGCCGGGCGCGAGCTGGGGCATGATGATCGCGGAAAACCTGGTGCAGTGGCGCTACCGGCCGCACCTGGTTGTCATGCCGGGCATGGTCCTGTTCGTCACCGTGCTGGCCTTCACATTTCTGGGAGACGGCCTGAACGATGCGCTCAATCCGCGCATGTTGACCCCCACCGGGCAGAAATAGCGGCGTAAGGGGATTTGCCATGAAAATTCGCGTTGGTGTTGCCGGTGTAGGACATCGAGGGCTGGGCCTGGCCCGAGCCCTGGCACAGTTGGAGGACGTCGAGTTCGCCGCGCTGGCTGATTTGAGTCCACAGCGCTTGGAGGACGCGGCGGGGGAGTTCAACGTCGACCGGACCTTTTCGCTGATCAGCGAGATGCTGGAAAGCGTTAAGCTGGACGCGGTTCTCATTCTCACGCCCGATCTGGCGCACCATCCGCAGACGCTTCACAGCTTCGAGGCCGGTGTGCATGTGCTGGTGGAAAAGCCGCCCGCCTATACGGTGGCGGAGGTGGAGGAAATGGCGGCGGCGGCGGAGAAGGCCGGAAAGCATCTGATGGTGGCCTGGAACCGGACCTATGCGCTGCAGCGGGTCAAGGAGATATTTGGGGACGAGCCCCCTGAGGTTTTGCTGGCGAACTATGTCCGCCCGGAACCGGCCTATATGGGCCTTGTCCGCAACCATATTGTGGACCCTCTCTATTACCTGTGCGGCGAGCCGGCGGAGGTGACGGCACAGTGCGATATGTTCAACGCGCAGCGGGAAGGGCACACGCTTGCGAACATCCGCTTTCAGTGCGGCGCGGTGGGATCGATGATCAGCAGTTTCGGGTCCGGGGGACACAGCGAACAGTTGACGGCCTATGGCAACGGCTATTCTGTCTTCATCGATTCGACCAGCCGGGGCAGTGGGACGGTCATGCGGGGCCGGCAGGTGATCGAGACTCTCGAACCGGTGGACAGCTCGGCGGTGCAGATCCGTCATTTTATTGACTGTATCAAGGAGGACAAGGAGCCGCTGACTTCGGGACGAGTAGCGGTGCGCATCGCTCGCTTCATTTGGAGTATCATGGACTCGGCCGGTATGGGGATCCCGCCCTTGCCCGAAGGCGAACCGGGCTGGCTTATGTGGTGCATGTGCGGCGACAAGGTCATATCCAACGTGGAACGATGTCCGCGCTGCGGGCAGGAGTGGGCCGGCTGGTCGCTTCCGGTTGAGACGATAAAAAAGACATGATTCGGGCCAACATACAGTGCCACTGCCCCTTACACGGCAACTACATGCCGCGACAATCCTGAGGCATCTGACATGAACGCAGAGTACCGCGCCGGCGTCATCGGACTTGGGCGCATGGGCGCGTTTATCGATGACGAGATGGCCGGCCACCCGGTGTTTCTGGTGCCTTACAGCCACGCGGCGGTGTTCGCGCACGAGCCGAGGACACGCTTGGTGGCCGGGGCTGCGCCAGGCGAGGAGAGCCGCGCCCGGTTCCAGGAGCGTTACGGCGACGTCCGTACTTACGCAGACTACAATGAGATGCTGGAAGAGGAGAGCCTCGACATCGTGGGCGTGGCGACCCATGCCCCGCTGCACGCCGATGCGACGGTGTCGGCGGCCGCGGCCGGCGTCGGGGGAATCCTGGTTACGAAGCCGATGGCGATTTCGCTGGCCGAGTGCGACCGCATGATGGATGCCTGCCGGCGGCACGGGACCAAGCTCACGATCGGGCACGGCCGCCGCTGGATGGAACATTACCGCTTCGCGCGCAAGCTGATCGCCGAGGGCGCGGTGGGCGAAGTACGGGAGGCGACGGCGTACTGCACGCACGGGCTGGTGCACAATGTCACGCACCTGTTCGACATCCTGCTGATGCTGTTGGACGAGCCGATGGCGTGGATGGGCGGCTATCTGGAAGGGGAGTTCGATCCGCCAGAGACGCTGACCCACCGCAGGGATGCCAGCGGCGGCGGTATTGGCCGGACGAGGAGCGGGGTGGGGGTCCACTTTGCGGGTGCGCACGACAAGATTTTGGGGCTGGACATCGATATTGTCGGCACCGACGGGGTGCTTCGCTGTCTGTACAATGGCCTGGGCCTGGAACTGTGGGAAAATGATCCCAATGACCCCTACACGCGGCTCAGAATGGCGGAAATTGACCCGCCGCAGGAGACGGCAAGCCAGACGACAGGGGCCATCAAGGACCTGATCCAGGCCATCGAGACGGACGGCGAGACCTGCTCTACCGGTGAGGACGGCCGCGCGGCGCTGGAAATGTGTATTGCGATTCACGAATCACAGCGGCTGGGCAACCAGCGGATCGACTTTCCGGTGCGGAACCGTGAGTTGTCGGTGTGGTGCCGCTGAGGTTCGTTGAATCGGTTGAGCACCCAGTTTACTGCAGTTTAGTTGGGACTATGGGCCTGGCACATCCAAAGGCACATACAGAAGTTGGAGCGATCAGATGGCTGTACGAGAGGTACTGCTACTTGGACATCCGAAGCTGTACGAGTTGTGCGAGCCGGTGCGGCGGGATGAGGTTGAAAGCCTGGAGCCGGCGATCCAAGACCTGCATGACACGTTGTTTGACTTTCGGAGCAAGTACGGCGTCGGGCGGGCGATTGCGGCGCCCCAGATTGGGGTTATGAAACGTCTCGTCTATATGTATATTTCCTCGCCGACGGTCTTCTTCAATCCGGTCCTCGACCAGAAGAGTGAAGAGATGTTCACGATGTGGGACGACTGCATGTGTTTTCCGGACCTGGTGGTCAAGGTGAGGCGGCACAAGCGGTGCAGGATCACGTTTCTTGACCGGGCATGGCAGGAGCAGACGATGCTGCTGGAAGATGATCTGTCGGAGCTGCTGCAGCATGAGTGTGATCATCTGGACGGGGTGCTGGCGGTGTCGCGGGCGATAGATGCGGAATCGTTTGCGTTGCGGAGTCAGATGGCGTTTCTTGAATGAATCCAGCGCGCTCTACTTCAGCGGGCCGGCGCGCTTGAAAGGTCTGCCCCTCTGCAGGCCCGACCTCTACTTGCCCAACTGATTTGGCGGTACAGCCGAATATGGCTGAGGAAGTTCCTGCCCCAACAGCCCGGGGCGCTAAAACGGCCCCGCGATGTTGAGAGGGGACGGGCCCGCGCGCTGGTGAAGACGGCGCGCGCCAGTCTGCGCTGATGGCGCGATGATGATAGACTGTCATTAGTGCCGATGCCATCGACTGGGGTAGAGATTCAAGACGGCAACAGAGTCCACCTCAGAGTTTGCGCGTGGGATTGGTACCGGTTTCATATTGTGTTCAACGTCCGTTGGGCTGAGACTCAAGTTTGCATTGTCACAGATCGCAGGAGGCGATTATGTCGGACGGCGCGTCATTGAAGCAGCGCATTCGCAGCGGGGAGCTCGTTATCGGCGTATCGGCCCCCTTTAATGCCACGAAGAGTCAACTGGAAGAGATTCTGGGCAAGGACAGCTACGACTTCCTGTCGGTGGACAGCCAGCATTCGCCCTACAATGAAGAGCGGGTGGTGGAGATCTGCGGGATGGCGGCCGAGTTGGGTGTTCCTGTGCAGTTTCGCATCAAGCACACGCGGCACGCCTACCTGATCGGCAATATCCTGGATTTGGGTCCGCTCGGCATCGAGATTCCGATCGTGGAGGAGGAGGCGACGGTGGATGAAGCGCTCGAAGCCTTCTACTATCCCCAGGTCGGCAGGAGGAGCTGGGGCGGCGCGGCGCGTTACGGCATCGAGGGGCGGGATGATCGTATGGAGTATGCGGACTGGTGGAACCGCACCGGTATCCTGTGCCTGCAGATGGAGTCGGTTCGGGCGGTGACGAATGTGCGCAGGCTGGCCAAGCCGGGGGTTGATTGCCTGACGTGGGGTCCGAACGATCTGCTCTATGACCTGGAAGCGCATCCGGAGCATCCGTTCAAGACCGTTGACGACTGTGTGCGGCACGCGCTCAAGCAGTTGGAGGGCGCGGACGCCAAGATAAGTTTCAGAAACTATTCGCCGGACCTGCGCAACAAGTACATCGATATGGGCGTCACGGTGCTGATGGAGAGCCCGAGAACGTAGTCAGTATTGCGTAAGGGCAGGAACGGCGGTCAGAACTCCAACTTTGATTCGGGAGATGGGCCTGCCGCCAGTGGGAGTATGGATTCGATGCTCGCATAGGCAGGTGGCCGTACGCCAAAAGAGTATATGGGGAGGAGAGATGGCAGCGCGCAGTGGGGATTTCAGTTTCGAAGTCGTGGAAGGGTGGGGCCAGGGAGCGGGCGGCCGCGTTTTCGGTGGGGTGACGCCGGCGGTGGCGACCGATTCACAGGACCGTGTATACATCGCCCGGCGCGATCCGCCGGCCATTCTGGTCTACGATCGTGAGGGCAGTTTTCTCTCTACTTTGGGCGAGGATCTATTCAAGAATCCGCACAGTGTGTGGTTCAACGAGCAGGACCAGATGTACGTGGCCGACGTCGACGACCACACGGTGCGAAAGTTGGACACCGAGGGGAATGTGTTGCTGACGCTGGGCACGGCGGACGCGGTCGGCGCGCCGGGGCAGCCGTTCAACGGGCCGACGTGGGCGGTTGAGGCGTCGTGGGGCGATATCTACGTATCGGACGGTTACGGACAGTTTCGCGTGCACCGCTTCTCTGCGGATGGGACGCTGCTGCAGTCGTGGGGCGAGGAAGGCACGGGGCCGGGGCAGTTCGCGTTGCCTCACGGCATTCGGGTGGACAGCCGCGGGCGCGTGCTGGTGCTGGACCGCACGAACAGACGCATGCAGATTTTCGATGCGGAAGGCACGTACCAGGGCGAGTGGCCGGACCTGGACGGGCCTAACGATCTGTACATCGACGGCGACGGCAACGTCTATATGGCTGAGGGCAGGTACCGTATCAGCGTATTCGACCTGGACGGCGAGTTGCTGGCGCGCTGGGGCGAGCAGGGCGATGCGCCGGGCCAGTTTGCCAACGGGCCGCACGGGCTGTGGGTGGATTCTCAAGGGGACCTGTATGTTGCGGAGGTCCCCTTTCTGGACAACCGGCTGCAGAAGTTTGCGCGGGTATGAGACAGGGGGCGAATAATGCTCAGCGACCAACAGATTGCCCATTTTGAGACGTTCGGCTTTCTCCTGCTGCCGCGGCTTTTTTCGTCGAAGGAGATTGACGAAATTCGCAGCGCGGCCGACGTTCTATGGCGCGAGGAGCGGGGCGGGGGGCCTGACCTGGGAGAGTACCAGCATATTGCACCCTTCCTTGAGTCGAGCCGCGATCTCTCCGGGCTCGTGGAAGACGACCGTATCTACGTGACGATTGAACAGCTGCTGGGGGCAGGTTTCGTGTGGGGCGGCTCCGAGGGCAACAAGGGCAGCTTCAATGAGACACAGAGCCATGCGTGGCATTGCGACCGGCCGGGGGAAGAGGAGCCGGACTACGTGCGCATCAAGGTGATGTTGTACCTGACGCCCACGAAGAAGGAAGCGGGTGCGCTGCGCGTGATGCCGGGTTCGCATCGAAAGCCGTTTTATGATCAGCTTGAAAGGCTCAACCACATTCAGTCGCGGCCGGAGGTGATGCCCTTTGGCGTGTCCGGACCGGAACTGCCCGGTTGTGCGCTGGAGGTCGAGCCGGGTGACGCGGTTTTCTTCAATCAGTACCTGTATCATGCCGTCTTCGGCAAGCAGGTGGACCGGCGATTCATCGCGCTGAAGTTTGCTGAGAAGCCGTCGCTGGGCCGCCACTATGAGGCGTTGAGGAAACACGGGGCTTTCTCCTTTCACCAGTCGTTTGTGGACCGCGCACGACCGCGTATCCGGCAGATGACTGAGCTTTTGCCTGCCGAGGACTGGCCCTGAGGCTTGTGGGGGATTCGGCTCTCACAAGGGAGAGTTCATCATGCCGAATGTTGTGAACTGGCGCGCGGTGCAGCCGGTTGTAAGTCATGACAGCGCGATCGTCTGGAGTTGCCTGCAGCCCAGGCCGGCGGGCGGGGACGGCGGCAGGCAGCCGTCGCAACACGAGACGCTGGAGAAGCTGGGCGGATTCACCGTGCATGCGGTCCAGGGGCGCAAGCAGTCGGACTACCACAAACACGAAAATCGCGAGCAACTCTACTACATCATCGAGGGCGCGGGTCAGATTTTGTGCGGTGATATTCTGTCGCCAGTGGAGGAGGGCGACATTATCTACCTGCCATCGGGGCAGTACCACCAGCTGTTCAACCCGGCGGAAGGCTGGCTGCTGCACCACGTGATCAATATGCCTGTTGACGGGGACGGCGGACGGTTCGTGAGTCGCAACTGGCGCGATGTGGCACCGGTCAGCGACGGCCTGGGGGCGGTGCGCTGGCATCTGCTGGAGCCCGAGACGGAGGGGGAAGGCGGTTGCCTGCGCGGGCTGGCCTTTATCGATCGGGAGATGGTGCAGCCGCGGCGGCGGTCCGCCGAACGCAACTCGCAGGACCTTGACCAGATTTACTACATCCTGGCCGGGGAAGGCACACTGGTTGCCAATGGCAAAGCGACAGCCGTCCGAGAAGGTGACGCCATTCACCTGCTGCCGGGAACGACCTACCATTTGACCAACAGTGACGAGACGTGGCTGACCTACTTGATTGTCGCTGCGAGATAGGGAGAAGTTGATGAGAATTCTGATTACGGGCGCCGCGGGCGCAGTCGGCACGGTGCTGGTGAACGGTCTGCGCGACCGCTATACTTTGCGGGCCTTCGACCGCGTGCCGGTTCCTGATCTTGAAGACGTTGTCGTCGGTGAACTGACCGATTTCGAGGCGGTGGCCAGGGCGACGGAGGGCATGGAGGCGGTCGTCCACCTGGCAGGCAACCCGTTGGGTTCGGCGCCGTGGGAAGAGATTCTGAACAGCAATATCATCGGGACCTACAACCTGTTCGAGGCGGCGCGGCAGAATAACGTTCGGCGCGTTGTCTTTGCCAGCCGCGCGGGGCTGCTGGCTCACTACCCAGAGGATATTACGCGCACGATCGACATGCCGCCCCGCCCGGAGAGCTACTATTCGATCAGCAAGGTTTTCGGCGAGAACCTGTGTTATATGTATGCCAACCGGTTCGGTCTGGAGTGCGTGTCGGTGCGCATCGGCAACGTGCGCGCGGACCGGCCGCAGGCGGAGCATCCGCACCACCTGAGCCACGCGGACCTGGTGCGTGTATTTGAGCGGGCGGTGATCCACCCGGACGTCGAGTACGAGGTGGTTTTCGGCGTCTCGGGAGGCGACTGGCCGCTTTATGACATGGAGCACGGGCGCCGGGTGATCGGATACGAGCCGCAGAACGCATGCGAGGACCGTTAGAGGGGGTGCGCGGGTGCAGTCCAATATTGGGGCGAGAAAGGGCAGGCACAAGGCCTGCCCCTACCGTTAGGGGCGGCGCCAAGGTGGATGAGCGACCGGTGGCATAGATACGTGATCGCAACGAGGCGCCAAGGTGGATGAGCGACTGGTGGCATAGACACGTGATCGCAACGAGGCGCCAAGGTGGATGAGCGACTGGTGGCATAGACACGTGATCGCAACGAGGCGCCAAGGTGGATGAGCGACTGGTGGCATAGACACGTGATCGCAACGAGGCGCCAAGGTGGATGAGCGACTGGTGGCATAGACACGTGATCGCAACGAGGCGCCAAGGTGGATGAGCGACTGGTGGCATAGACACGTG
>JAPPKT010000548.1 GCA_028819675.1 Caldilineaceae bacterium
AGGGCCGACTAGGCCCGACCGCCCAGAACTGCAGTAGTCAGTGGTCAGTGGTCAGAGGCGGCGCTAAACCTGGCGGAAGCTGGAATAGGAACTGACCGTGGCTTGGGTGCCACCAGAGGTATACGAAAGTTCGCCGCAAAGTTGGGATGCACCCCTAATCATCGGGTGGATTGATCGCGACTCTGCCCGGTGCTATACTGACAGCATCCCTTGCCTCCATAGTAACGAGTTTTGCGTACTCCCACACTGTCAGGAGAAAGCCGTTGGGCCATCTTCCGGATTTCGATCTTGCGGGCAAAGTGGCGGTGATCACAGGCGCTTCCAGGGGCATCGGCGAGGCGATCAGCCGCTGTTTTGCAGCAAAGGGCGCCGCGGTCGTTCTGAGCAGCCGTAAGCAGGCGGCTCTTGACGAGGTTGCCGGGTCGATTCGGGCCACGGGCGGCCGTGCGCTGGCCGCGGCCGCGCATACGGGCGACATGGCGGCGGCAGCGGCCCTGGCGGAACAGGCGGTACGCGAGTTCGGCGGGATCGACATTCTGGTAAACAATGCTGCGACGAACCCTCATTTCGGGCCGGTGCTTTCTGCGGAGGAGAGTCACTGGCACAAGATCCTCGACGTGAACGTGGTCGGCTACTTTCGGATGGCCAAAGTATGCAGTGCGGAGATGTCGAAACGGGGGGGAGGCAAGATCATCAATGTTGCTTCGATTGCCGGGAAAAGGCCGCAGCCGGGGATGGGCGTGTACTGCGTCAGCAAGGCCGGCGTGTTGATGCTTACAGAGGTGCTGGCCGCGGAGTTGGCGGCAGAGGGGATCCAGGTCAACGCGATCGCGCCGGGCTACGTGAGGACCGACTTCAGCCGTGCCATCTGGGAGAACCCGGAGCTCAATCAGACTGTGCTTGGGGTTATTCCCCAGAAGAGAATTGCCGAAACAGAAGAGATAACCGGCATTGCCCTTTACCTGGCGTCGGAAGCGAGTAGTTTCACCACCGGCGGCACGTTTCTTGTCGACGGCGGCCAGTGGGTTGATGCCGGTCTGGGCGTGTGAGCGGCCGGCCTGGAGAATGGACCCGGTCTCAAGATAGCATGCTATCGCAAGAGATTCCAATGAAAGCGAATTTGACTTTGCAATGACATCCGACATTCTTCCCGATCTTTTAGAGCGTGTACGTCAGATTATCGACGATGAGGTCGTACCGACCGAGAAGTTGCTGATCAGTCTGCCCTGGAATGAAGTTGAACCCTTGCTCAATCAGAAACGGGAGATGGTGAAGGAGGCAGGCCTTTGGGGGCTAGCCCTTCCGGTCGATTACGGCGGGCAGGGATTGACACTGGCTGAGTTCGGACGCGTTAGCGAGGTGTTGGGGCGCACGCCCGGAGGACATTACGCTTTTGGTTGCCAGGCGCCCGACATGGGCAATATGGAGTTGCTGATTCATGCCGGCACACAGGCGCAACGGGACCGCTACCTGCTGCCGCTCACCAGTGGCGAGATTCGCTCGTGCTTCGCGATGACGGAACCGGAGCATGCCGGTTCCAATCCGACGTGGATGAGCACGACGGCGGCACGGGAAGGCAGCGAGTTCGTTATCAACGGCCACAAATGGTTCACGACTGCGGCGGACGGGGCGTCATTTGCCATTCTGATGGCGGTGACGAACCCGGAAGCGGAGAGCCGTCATCAACGGGCCAGCCAGATCATCGTAGATCTGGACACACCTGGGTTTCACATTGAGCGGAACATCTCGGTGATGGGCGAGGCCCACGGCGGCTGGAACAGCCACGCGGAGGTCTGGTTCGAAGATGTGCGCGTGCCGGTAGACAACCTCATCGGGGAGGAAGGCAAGGGCTTTGCGCTGGCCCAGTACCGGTTGGGGCCGGGACGCATTCACCACTGTATGCGCTGGATCGGGATCTGTGAGCGCGCCTTCGATATCATGTGCAGCCGGGCCGCGCAGCGGGAGGTTGCCCCTGGGCGGCTACTGGGCTCCCAGGGGATGGTACAGGCGTGGATCGCGGAGAGCAGGGCGGAGATAGATGCGTCGCGGCTGATGGTGTTGGAGACGGCCCGTAAAATCGATACGGAAGGCGTTTTCGCGGCCCGAGACGAGATTTCGATCATCAAGTTCTACGTAGCCGGCGTGCTGATGCGTGTGTTGGACCGTGCGCTGCAAGCGCTTGGGGGGTTGGGCATGAGCGACGACACACCGATCGCATACTGGTACCGCCATGAGAGGGCCTCCCGCATCTACGACGGTCCCGACGAGGTCCACAAGATGAGCGTCGCCCGACGCATCCTGCAGAAATATCAGTCGTGAGGGTTGCAGGGATTCCGACAGGTACATAGTGAGCGTTCGCAGGCAGTCTGACGCAGGCCGTTTGATCTCCAAGAGCTGACCCTGCTAGCGTAGCAAAGTTTCGGACTACGTCATGACTGTGCTGACAACACCACAGTCCTCCTTTTCAAGCATTACAGATCCAATCGTCACTTCCTAGCCAACACCGCTTTGCGCTCCATCGCAATCGACAGAGCGGAATGTTTCCTTATTGCGGCGCCACTAAACTGAAGCGCTCGGTGTTTGCGTTCAACTGCTGCCGACGAGTGCCACTGGCGTCAGAACGGATGCGCGATACATAGACCAGAATCCACAATTCGGGCCGGGATTAGCAGTACGCCTCGCGAAACAACGTCCACCGCATTGCCCCAATTCAGTCTCTTCCCAGCATCATCGAATCGCGGAAGTGAGCAAGCAGCCCTTCAGGTTCGCGTGCCCCTTGCCGAGGGGAGGATCCTGCGTATTTCCGTTACTGCCCAACAAACACTTGCTCGGCGGCTTTCTGCGTACTCACGTTACTCAGTCAGTTCCACTCGCGCAGTAGGCTTCGTGCAGCATCCTGAGATTCAGCCAGTTGCGGAACCTCTTCAGGTCGCTCTGAAACTCGCCGTCTGTACGATGTGCACAAAGAGTTGGGAGTTTACGTTGAATTTTGTGTCTTGCTCGCGACTTATGGCTCGCGTGTCACCTTGTAAATTGTGCGATTCGCATAATAATCGGGCTCTGTTTTTGGCAGAATTGGCCGTGCAAACTCATGCCCCGCTGAAATATGCTTTGCTTGTTGTGAAATTCGTAACAATGAAAGGGGGCACTATCCAATGCGTTCACCTTCTGCAGGCAGTATCCATCCTGCCCGGGATCACATGCCGCGTAGGAACGGTAACGGCAAGTCCAAGCTGAACAAGGTTGAATTGCTGAAGCTCAAAAAGAGTCCGCTCAGCCTCATTCAAGACATTTACCGCTGGGCCGACGAAGGGTTTGATGCAGTTCCGCCGGAGTACTACGACCTATTCAAATGGCACGGTTTCTTCTATCGCAAGCAGACGCCGGGCTATTTCATGTTGCGAATGCGCATATCGAACGGGATCGTCAACTCGAACCAGTTGCGTGCAATCGCCGAACTTTCGCGTGACTATGGGCGAGGCGTGGGCGACTTTACGACGCGGCAGAACATCCAGCTGCGCTGGATCACCATCGAAGATATGCCGGCAATTGTCGAGAAATTGCAATCGGTCGGCCTGGGCTCCGAGCAGACGGGAATGGACAATTTCAGAAATGTAACCGGTTGCCCTCTGACCGGTCTGACGCGCCATGAGATGATTGACACGAGTCAGGTCACTGCGGCCACGGCTCTTTCGCTGTTGGGACCGCAATTCGAGAACATTCCCCGCAAATTCAACATCTCGATCAACGGATGCCGTCTGGACTGCACGCACGCGCAGAGCAACGACATTGGGCTGACGCCAGCCACAGGACGCATGGGAAGCCGCCTTGTTCCGGGATTCAATGTCGTGGTTGGCGGACATATGGGAAGCAGGAACCCTCATCTTGCACTCCCACTAGACCTTTTCGTGCGTCCTTCGCAAGTGACGGCCTTTTGTCGGGCTGTTCTGACCGTATTTCGCGACAACGGAAACCGTGCTGTGCGGGGCAAGGCACGACTTTGGTATCTGATCGACGAGTGGGGCCTAGACCGCTTTCGGGACGAGGTGACAGAGGCGTATGGGGAGAAGTTGCCGACAGCCGGCGCGTGCCAGCTCTACGCCAACCCTGACCCGCTTGAACAGGACCACGTGGGCGTGCATCCGCAGTTCCAGGAGGGACTGAGCTACGTGGGCATGGTTGTGCCAGCGGGCCGCATCACAGCCGAGCAGCTCTTTGCGCTTGCCGGACTGGCGGACGAATACGGCGGCAGGGAGGTTCGGCTGACCAACGACCAGAATGTGATCATCCCCAACGTCCCCGAGCGAAGACTCGACGAACTGCTGGCGGAGCCGTTGCTGGATGAGTGGAGCCCCTCGCCCTCGGGGGTCGTGCGGGGGCTGGTCACCTGTACGGGCATAGACCACTGCCACTTCGCGCTTAACGACACCAAGGGAATCTCGCTGGCTATCGCGCGCAAACTCGAGGAGAGGTTGCCCGACCGTAACAAAGTGGTGCGACTGAACGTGTCGGGGTGTGTTCACGCATGTGGCCGCCACCGGCTGACCGAAATCGGGCTGGAAGCAACCCGTCTGCGCCAGGACGGCAGCGTGATCGACGGATTCAACATTTTTGAAGGCGGCCGTCTGGGTGAAGACGCGAGATTGGGCGTCGAGACCCACCGGAAGGCGACGATAGAGGAGACAACCGAGCTGCTGGCCGACGTGATCGCTAACCGCTACCAGTCTGACGCGGTCCCGGACGCGATCCTGGACGCAGTTACAGTCTAAGCAAGAACTCGACTTTCGCTGTAAAGGAAATTCCCAGTGGACTTCAAGAATAAGGCTACCAAGATCGATCTTTTCTGCTTCAGCACACCGCAGATGCGGGCATTCCATGTTACGTGGTTCGCTTTCTTCCTCTGTTTCTTCGGCTGGTTCGGCATTGTGCCATTAATGAAGGGGGACAACGGCGTCATCGCGACGATCGGTCTCAGCCCGGATCAGGTGGGTAACTCGGTCATTGCGGCTGTTTCGCTGACAATAGTCGCGCGACTGGTTATCGGCCCAATGTGTACCCGTTTTGGCTCGCGAAAGGTCTACACGTGCCTGTTGTTGCTCGGTTCGCTGCCGGTCATGGGTATCGGCCTGGCCCAGACACCGACCCAGTTCATACTTACGCGGGTATTGATTGGCACGATAGGCGCTTCCTTCGTCATAACCCAGTACCACACAAGCGTAATGTTTGCTCCTAATGTTGTGGGCGCGGCCAACGCGACAACGGCAGGCTGGGGCAATCTGGGCGGTGGTGTCACCCAGGCAGCGATGCCGCTCCTGCTGGCTGCAGTCCTGTCTTTTGTGCCCGCGGCGCTGGGCTGGCGGTTGGCGATGGTCGTTCCAGGGATTGCGATGCTGTTAACGGCGGCTGTCTACTGGTTCCTGACCCAAGATGCGCCGGACGGCAATTATTGTGAACTGCGGGCGCGCGGTGAAATGCCGGCGGCCGGTGATTCTAAAGGCACGTTCGTAGAGGCCATCAAGGACTCACGAGTGGTCGCGCTATTTTTCGTCTATGCGGCCTGTTTCGGCATCGAGCTCACCATAAACGGCACTGCGGCCCTCTATTTTTTCAACCGATTTGAACTGAACCTTGCTACAGCGGGGCTCGTCGCCAGCCTCTTCGGTCTGATGAACATTTTTGCCCGTTCCATGGGCGGTGTTTTCAGTGATTTCATCAACCGCAGTGGCGGACTGAAGGGGCGGACGCAGTTTCTGTTTGTATGTCTCCTGCTGGAAGGGATCGCCTTGGTCTTGTTTGCAAACATGGGGGCGCTGGTGCTGGCGATTCCTGCACTGATAGTCTTCAGTCTCTTTGTGCAGATGTCGGAGGGGGCCACTTATGCGATCGTTCCCTACATCAATAAGCGTGCGATGGGGGCGATTGCCGGCATAGTCGGGGCCGGCGGGAATTTCGGTGCGATGCTGGCAGGTTTCCTGTTTCGGCGGGAAGCGGAGCTGTATGGCCAGTCCTACATGATCCTGGGCATTCTGGTGGCTGCATGCGCCTTCATGGCGCTGATGGTGCGTTTCTCTGAGAAAGAGGAGAAGGATGCGGCTGAAGAGACCGCCGCCCGGCTGGCCGCTGCCGACGAGTCGGTTTTGACCGGCGCCAACTAGACGCTTCTTGCGGCATCGCTTCGCTGACCGCAAACAACCGCCAGAGAGGGTCAGGTTCGTGAATCGCGACAGAAATGGATCTGCACAGCACACAATGAAATCGAGAGAAGGCTCGCGTGGTATTGTCACTGGCAACGGGCAGATTGATCAGTGGCACGACACTTTCTGCCCTTATTGCGGAGTCGGGTGCGGACTGAGAGTCGGTGTTGGCGATGGGAAGGTTGCCAAAGTGCGCGGCAATCCCGCCCATCCTTCTTCACTGGGAGATCTGTGCCTGAAGCCGATTCACCTGCCCAGCGCGCTGGATACGCCGGACCGGATTCGGGAGCCGCAAATGCGGATGAACGGCATGGGGAGAAAGTCACCTTCCGCCAAGGGGGCCATGTGGAGCGTGACCTGGGAAAAGGCGACATCTCACATTGCAGCCGAACTCAAGCGCATCGCCGGGGAATACGGCCCGGATGCAGTTGCCTTCTACGGGTCCGGCCAGTTTACGACCGAGGATTACTATGTCGCCAACAAGCTGCTTAAGGGGTTCATCGGTACAAACAACTTCGATGCCAATTCAAGGCTGTGCATGGCCTCGGCAGTGGCCGGGTACGTCTCGGCGCTTGGTTCGGACGGGCCGCCGCCCGCTTATGAAGACATCGACCACGCGGACTGTTTCTTCCTGATTGGCAGCAACATGGCCGATTGCCATCCGGTCCTGTTCAATCGCATTAAGCGGCGGAAGAAACAGGACCCGGGAAACGTTAAGGTTATCGTGGTCGACCCCAGAGAAACGCGTACAGCGGGCATCGCCGATCTCTTTCTTCCGCTTCGACCTGGCTCGGACGTGGTGCTACTCAATGGGATGATGGAACTGCTCACTTCCGCAGGAATGATTGATCGGGCATTCATAGCCGAGCACACGAACGGCTTTGAGGAGTTGAAGGAAGCCTGCGGCAGCGTCTCGACCGCCGCAGCCGCCAAGGTTTGCGGTCTCTCCGAGAGCGACTTGATTCAGGCAGCGCGCTTCATTGGAGAGGCGAACGGTGTTCTCTCTTTCTGGAGCATGGGACTGAATCAGAGTGTGAATGGCGTTGCCAAGAACCAGGCGGTGATCAATCTGCATCTGGCAACCGGTCAGATTGGCAAACCAGGCAGTGGGCCCTTTTCCCTGACCGGGCAGCCCAACGCAATGGGAGGGCGCGAGGCCGGGGGACTGTCGCATTTATTGCCTGGCTACCGCACTGTTGCAGACGCTGTCCATCGTCAGGAGGTGGAGAGGTTCTGGGGGGCTCCTGAAGGTCAGATTGCCGACCGGCCTGGGCTGGCCGCCATCGATATGTTTGAGGCTGCGGCACGTGGCGATATCAAGGCGATGTGGATCATGTGCACCAACCCGGTCGTATCGATGCCCAACATAAACGTAGTTGAAAGGGCCATGGAGAAGCTCGAACTGCTCGTCGTTACCGACGCCTATCACCCCACCGACACGACGCAGTACGCCCACGTTCTGCTGCCGGCGGCGCAGTGGTCGGAGCGGGATGGGGTGATGACCAATTCGGAGCGGCGAATCACTTATCTGCCGCGCATGGTGGACCCGGTCGGTCAGGCCAGGCCGGATTGGCAGATTATTGCCGGTGTGGGCGCGGCCATGGGTTTTCCACATGCCTTCTCATACGATTCGGCGGAGGAGGTCTTTGACGAGTTTACGCAACTGACCAGAGGTCGAGTTTGCGACTACAGCGGCGTCAGCGTACACAGACTCAAAAAAGAAGGTCCGCTACAGTGGCCCGTGCCCCATGCCGAGCATCCCGGCACTGTGAGACTGTATTCCGGATTGCACATCGACCGCTCGCCGCAGTCTGCCGACAAGCAGTTCAGCAACGGTGAATTGCCTACGGAGGCAAGGTCGAGTACCGGGACGGAGGGAGGCGCGCCGGTGTTTGCAACAGCTAATGGCAGGGCAACATTCCATACACCAGTGTTCGTACCTCCCGCCGAACTGCCGAACAGGAAGTTTCCTCTGCTTCTAACCACAGGCCGCTTACGCAATCAGTGGCATACCATGACCCGGACCGGTAAGTCGGAAAGTCTTTTGAAGGGGGCGCGGCAGCCTTTTCTGGAGATCCATCCCGTTGATGCTGTGCGCCGGCAGATCGAGAGCGGCGATGTGGTCGAAGTTCGGTCGCGCAGAGGCAGGGTTTGGGCCGAAGCGCGCGTTACGGAGAGTATCCGGGAGGGGGCCTGCTTTATGCCTTTTCACTGGGGACGATTGGCGGGCCCTTATAGCGCTGCCAACAATTTGACTCTGGCCGAAGTGGACCCGGTTTCAAAAGAGCCTGAACTCAAAGCATGTGCGGTCGAAGTGCGGCTGCGGCCAGGTTATGAGGCCATTCGGGCTTCGAGACTGTTTCAGAGGTTGGGCAAGGCGGTGAAAAGATAGACGGGCCTGGCAGCAGGGGTGCAAACGAGGGAACACGGCTCCTGCAGGGGATTCGTCGACCTAGGCCGCCTAAAAGCACCATCATCCAGGCTTTTCGGCCTCGATCAGATAGTTCCTTGCTATGTAGACGAGCTCGCCTTGAGTCTCAAGGGTTCTCTGCAACGCCACCAGTTGGTCTGTGTGCGATGCGACGGAGAAGCCGGGAACAAGCCAGGGTACGGCCTTCAGATAGTAGACCACAGCTCCCACGTCGGTAAATACGAGTCTGCCCGACCAGTCCTTGACGTCGAGAACGTTAAATCCTGCGGTTTGCAGCCACGGCGCGTATTTCTCGGGGGCTGCATCCGGCCACTGCGGCGTTGCGTCGAAGGCGGCGAGCAGGTCCTGGGCCCAGAGGCCGTGCACCTGTCGGGTGAGAAGCCGGCCCCCTGGCTCAAGTATGCGTGCGATCTCGTCGACGTTGAGCGCAGCGTGGCGGTTCAAGACAAGCGCGAACTCTACGTCCTCGAAAGGCATGGGGGTATACTCGTCATTTTGCAGTTCGACAACGCGGACACCCAGGGGTTCAAGGCGGCGGCGGGCCAGATCGAGGTTAGGGGGATAGCCTTCGGTTACGGCAACGGTCTCCGGCCAACTGTCCCTCATCGAGAGCAGACGCTCGCCGCCGCCGGTTGCAATATCGAGGCATGAAGTCGATTCACACATCAGTTCGCGTGCGCGGGTGGAATAGGACCATGGCGGTTGTTCGAGGAGCATACGGCCGTCAAGGTAGGAAAAGTCCCAGCCTATGAAGGGCTGATCCTCTTCTGCCTTCCACAGATCGATCAGATTTGCCTGGTGTTGTGTCATGGCGGCCTCAGTGGCTAGCGATTCAGAAGATTCAGCAGCAGGGTCAAGACGAGGCTAACGAGAATCATGGAGGTGATGGGAATGAAGACGCTGGTCGAATCCGTCCTGATTCGAATGTCGCCCGGCAGTTTTCCAAACCAGCTAAACAGCCAAGGCGCGAATTGGAGCGCAACTCCTATCAGGAGAAGGATCACTCCCAGGATTATGAACCACTTTGCCATTGTCTTGACGGTTCCTTTGGTGTCGCAATCAAGGCCAATCCGGGGTCGGCCCCGGTCATTATATCAGATGGGGCGGCGGTGAGTTGCCCTGAAGAACAGTCGGACCGCGGACTGAAAGGGAGGCGTCTCGACAGTCATGGTTCTCATCATTATTTGCTCGCTTTTTCCCTCGTGGGAGGCCGCACCACGACGGGAAACCAAAACGTAGCCGGATCGTAGGTGTATTACCCAGTTCGTCTTCCGGGCCGGAATGGGAACGATCTACTGTGGTTTGCCAAGGGATTCCAGTGTAATTGCCAGGATAACGGCAGGAAGTTCGCCAGGATTCATTGCCATGAATGTAAGCGAAATCTCTTGACTTCAACCCTGAATCGGGGCAGAATTTTAGTG
>JAPPKT010000318.1 GCA_028819675.1 Caldilineaceae bacterium
GGGCCCCCCCCCCCCCAACGCCCCCTCTCCTGTCCGCGCCGTAGCAATGTGTGGCTAATTTGAAGTTGTCGTCTCGCGGCGGCCGGGCTTCCCCCCGCGTCTTGGCACGTTCCGAGTATGTGCCAACGCAGGCAGGACAGGCGAGGCAACGCCCATACATGACCAACGTTCACCGCGATAACCATCGCGAGCCAGCTACAGCAATACTGACGGTACATTCCGCCCAGACAGACCGAACGCAATTCACACACAGAACATGGCTTAGTGATTACCATGCTTCTTATTGTCTGAGTTCCGCTCGATGACCTCGCGAACTGGGGCGGTTACCACGACCTACAGTTAACAAGCTCCTCACCAAGCACTGATCAAATTGCCGAATGAGTTACTTGCCGCCCTATGCCGTCGCAACAGGTTATGTCATCTTGCCATGTTTGGCTCGGGGCTGCATGGAGCAAGTATAGGTGATCTCTCGACTTCACTGTTTGAGCAACTCAAGGTAACTCTTAGATCAGAACCCAGCTCTCCGTATGGCGCAATGCATGCAAAGCCAACCTACCCCACACGCATCTCCTCTGACCGCACGACATCCCGCATCGCTGCTTCAATGTAGGGATAGGCAAGCCACACCGATGCCCCGCCGAATAGCGCGCCCGTAAATGTGCGCAGCCACCAGGTGCTCTCACGCAGCCCGAACAGCTGGGTGAGGCCGTCAAGAGCGATTGGGATCAGCAGTACCAGATAAAACCTGAGACCGATCGTACGAACCCGTCCGCGTAGAATGCCGAACAACAGCCCGGCCGCCACGACCGATCCGTAAATCGCCACGTCGCGTTGACAGATCGCGATTTTGTATCCGGTGTTCTCATTGCCGCGGAAGGCACGGCGTTGGAAGAGTCCCTGGTCTTCGCCTAATCCGCTTGTTTCCAGGGCAGTGAGGCTGTAGAAGGGCTGCTCGCCGAAGAGGAAATAGCTGCGCTCGGGCAGCTGGTGACAGGTCGCAGAGTAGACTGAGTAGATTAGAGATGCCGGAGTTGTAAGACCTGCCCTGGCCAGCATAGGAGCCAGGAACGGTAAAAGCAGGTAGAGGGCAACCAGGGCATTGAAAAGGGCGAGCCAGTGTCGCGCAATCCCCAGAATCGCACCGTCAACGCGACGCGCAATCGCCGCCTGGACGCCGTCCTCCGCCTCTCCGCCTCCGCTGGAGTCCACCTGCTGGTTCACGGCTGCCGCCCCGATCGTTCCTTCATCGCAGCACGCACGGCGCGTCGCAGTTCAACCTGCTTCACTGGATAATTAAGACAAAGAATAACCCGGCCCTCTCGTTCAAAATGAACGCGTGGAACGCCTGGATGCTCTTCTTCCTGCGCGTCTGAACTGGTTTCCACGAACTCTTCGTGAAACTCAAATGCGTATTCGGCTTGAAGGTCCAGCAATTCATACTTGATCGCGTCGCAAAGCTGGCAGTTCGCTTTGGTGAAAAGTACTACCTGCATGTCTGCCGCTCACTGAGTCTTAATCTGCTCGACGAACTGTTTCAACTGCTCGCCAGCGAGGAAGCCAGACCAGCGTGCACCAATTCTGCCGTCAGCCCCGATGAAAACAGTAGTAGGCATGTTGCGAACTTCGTAGGCGCGCCGGATCAAATCTTCCTGATCCAAAACGACTGTCATGTTCATCCCGAACTCATTTGCAAAAGCTTCGACCGCCGTCAGCTCTTCGCCGACGTTTACTTCGAGCACGACAAGATCGGTGTCGCTTTCATGCAATGCTACCAGGTCAGGCATCTCGGCTCGACAAGGACCGCACCACGTGGCCCAGAAGTTGAGGACAACGGGCTTGCCCTGCAGCGAAGCCAGGTCCGCGCCCCGACCGTCAGCGAGAATAAAAGCGAAGTTTGGCGCGGCGTCTCCCACACCCGGGCTGCCCTCCTCGACCAGATCAGCTACTGGAAAGCCGCTTCCCAGTTCGTCAGGGAACTGCTCAAGTGGCGTGGAGGTGAACGCGTTGGAAGCACTGTCACTTTGATCACCCGCCGCGCACGCAGATAGCATGAACGCAATTGCGACGACCACTGTCAAGATTATAGGATGCTTCAAAAAGGTCTTCCTTCCCCCTCAGCTGCGGCCGCCCGAGAGCGCAGCTCCACTCAAATAGCCGATATAGGCCGGAATGAGGGGCAGAACGCAGGGGCTGATAAAACTGATGATGCCGGCTATGAATGCAAGTGGCGCCGCGCTCAACGCGCCGGCGTTGAACGCCATATCGACGCCTACGGTCGACGAAAATGCCTCCTCCAGTATAAAGACCCACTGATTCAGGAACGCAAACTGTGTCGTCAGCATCGTCAATCGGTCGGCCCAGAGAAGCCATGCCACGTAGAGAAGAAAGACGCCGCTGATCAGGCTGACGACATTGGCATGACGGTTGAGCCGGCGCAGAATTGCTGTCGCCCTGCCGAACGCGGCTCCGGTAAGCAGGAAGGGCAGCCCAAGTCCCAGGCTGTAGATAGCCAGGAGCAGAGCCCCCTGAACGACAGTGGCGCTGTCGCTCGCCAGAAACAGGATGCTCGCCAGAATCGGGCCGACACATGGAACCCAGCCCGCACTGAAACTCACTCCCATCATCGCGCTGCTGAGATATCCCCACCCCCGTTTCACCTTATGAAGATCAGTCACGCGCCGTTCGGTATACATTAGCGCATTGAGAAAGCCCAGAATATCGACAAGCGCGGCCACTGCAGGATTCTCAATGAGCCTTTCATTTGCCCGAAGTCGGCTGACGATCCAGCCAATTATGCCTAGCGTCGTCAGCCCGAATATCGCCAGCAGAATCGCACCAAGACGCTGGATGAGAGGGAGATAAGAGTTCAGATTCTGGCCGAGGAGTCCCGCTGCAGAACCAAGCAGTGTGAATATCGCGCCAAATCCAAGAACGAACGCAAGCGAATGGAAGAAAGTGCTGCTGCGACTGGCCTGCGCCTGCCCGGTTGCATTGGACAAACTAGCTGTCCTTACGTTACCTGCGCTTGAAATCTCTTGCACCATGTCTTCAACCTGTTCTTGGGCTTAGTGCTGCCCACGGTTGCGCCATAGGCAGTGCTTCAATTCTCCTTAACCCATTTTAAGACTACAAAGCCAGCGAGGAAGTAAACAATCTTACCAACAGATAGCCCGCCCTATGGACAGCCTCACTCTCTCTGCTCTTTGTCCCCAAGCGCTTCCTCCAGCGATCGCAGTTCATTCTCGAGCGATCGTTGGCGGGCCAGCATGTACAGGAGGTAGCCTCCAACAAATAACCACAAAAGGATCAGAACCGATGCAAGGTAGATCATTCGTCGAATCTTTCGCGCAGTGCTTCTATGCGGGCCTCGGCATCAAATTGACGGACCCTGTGAAAGAGTAATGCAAAGAAGAGGAGCGCGAAGCCTATCATGGCAATTGTTAGCGTCTGCCCCATTGTCGGGCCGATCGCAAAGCCGCCTTGCGCTTCCTCGTTGGCGCCGTCAAAGACGATTGGATGAATGGAGCGGAACAGGCGCGCGCTGTAGTATGTCAAAGGTACACTCAAGAAGGCGAATATGGCGTAGACGCTTGCAAAGCGGGCTCTCGTCTCGACGTCATCGAATCCGTTCCTGAACAACATGTAGGCAATGTAAATCAGGACAGTGATCGTGGCTGTCGTCAGACGAGGATCCCACGTCCAGTAGGTATTCCATGCAGGCTTGGCCCAGATCGAACCTGAGAGAAGGACCAGTATCCCGAAGATCGTACCGATTTCAACACTCGCCGCGGCCCAGCGATCCCACACCAAACGGCGACTGAAAAGATAGCCGATGCTGCCCACCACCGACCCCAGAAAGCCCAGAAGTGCCGCGATGTTGCTCCCGATGTGAAAGTAGAAAATACGCTGGGCAGCCTGTTCTTCTCCCGCGAGATTGATCGCGTCACCAGCATAGAGAAGACCAGCCCACATCACCGTTACCATCGCAAGCCCTGCAATGACGTCGAAAACAATCAGAGGCTTGAACCAGCGATCTGGCCCCGATGGACTGGATAGCGTGCTCATAGACTTTTTCCGTTCGAGTGTTTTAGCTGTTTTCCCAGACTACGTCGACCAATAGAAAAGCAACGGCAAATGTTAGGGCGTCATAGAGACCTATGATGCCGAGCCACGGCCACGCCTCGGAGCCGGCCCGGCCATCCACAATGACTGACGTCAGGCCTACGCCCGCAATGAAGAGGGGAGCGAGTACCGGCAGCAGCAGAACCGGCAAGAGCGTCTCTCTTGCCCTGTTTCGGGAAGTCAGCGCGGCCAAAAGAGTGCCAACGCCCACGTACCCGATTGTACCTAGAAACAGCCCAAGCAGAACAATTGGCTTCAGCAGATTGACGTCGAACAGAATAAGCAAGGCGGGCACGAGAAGAGCTTCAACAAGCAGAAAGTAAACAAGATTCGCCACAACCTTGCCCATATAGATTGCCGACCGTTCCACCGGCGCCAGAAGCAAGCCGGCCAGTGTGCCGTGGTCCACCTCCGATCCAAAAGAACGGTGTAGCCCCAACACACCTGCAAACAGGACAATCACCCACAATATCCCGGGCACGACCAACTCGGGACGGGGGACTCGCAGGTCGAATGCCAGGCCGAATACAACTGCGGACAATACCGAAAAGGCCGCCATCGTCCCCACCACCTCCTTGGAACGCATTTCAGCGCGGATATCTTTCTCCGCGACGGCCCACACATGCCGAAAATATGCCGCAATCCCCCCTTCCCTGTGGGAAACACGCTCTACCTCTGAAGAATCTGCCATCATTACGAGAGGGCTCCCGTGAAGCACGCCATCGAAAGCACCAGCAGACAAGCCCGTGTTGTCTGCTCAATAAGCTTTACGATCAGGATACGCCATTTGATGCAGGTGTCCGGATCGAAGTTCAAAGACGCGGTCGCCCCATCTTTCTGCAAGCTCCAGGTTGTGCGTTGTGGTGAGAATTGCCCGGCCTCTCAAACGCAACTGAGCCACGACTTCGGTCAACAGTTCGATGCTGTCACGATCGAGGCCGGTATCCGGCTCATCGAGAATGACGACAGGGGGATCGTGCAATAGAGCCCTTGCGATGGCCAGCCGCTGTGACATTCCCCTGCTGTAGGTTCGCACCGCTTCATCCCGCCAACGCCAAAGATCCAATGTCCGGAGAAGATGCTCTATGCGTTTCTGCGGCGCAACCAGATCAAACAGGCGTGCGTAGAAATCCAGGTTTTCCCTGCCGGTCAGCCGGTCATACAGCAGGGGAGCATGCGCGACGACGCCGACATAGCGGCGTATCCCATCGGCGGCTGAAGAAAGAGGCACAGGACCCAACCACACCTCTCCCTCGTCCGGCCTGTCCAGTCCGGATACTATCCGCAGAAGCGTCGTCTTGCCCGATCCATTGGCGCCCAGCAAAGAGATGACTTCACCGCCAGGAACTGTGAAGGAGATATCGCGCAGTACGCGTTTGTGACCGAACCGTTTTTCGACACCCTCGCAACGAATGAGCGGAACTGTGCGGTCGTTCATGTATCCGCTCGTGACTTACTTTCGGCCAGAGCAATGCCGATTAACTCTCTCTTCTGTGAAGCCCTCTTCTCCCTCCACGCACGCTCATCCAACTCGCCAAGAGCGTGCAGATCGTCCAACCGGGCAATGCTGTCCAACAGTTCTTCTCTGCGTACGGCCAACTGCTCGGCCGATCGCGGCCGTCTGGTCCTTTCACGTAGGACGAAAAGGAGCAGGGAGGCTAGAAGAACGGCTGTGACAACGCCGCCAAATGCCAAGGGAATGCGCACGTCAAGTGGTGGTGTGGAAACCGGCAACGCCCTGCTCGGCTGGGGGTCTCTATCCGGCCTGGGGTCTGTGCCGCCGGCAGCGATCAGGCCGCGAAGGGCAAGGTTTACAGGCCGGCCACTTGAAACCGGTCCGCTCCAGCTGCGGAAGAGGATGCCTTGAATTGTTTCCTGGCCTGCGGGCTCCCGAGGCACTCCCTCAACCGTCAGATCTATATCCAGTTCGGGCAGGTCTGCTACCAGGAGATTCAGCAACTCTGTTTCGTATGGGACAAAGAAGCTGATCTGGGCGGACTCCTCGGCATACGGCAGTCGATATCGCACAAAAATCTGGCGCGAGCCGGGCCCAGGAAGAACGGGACGCGTATCGTAAAGGACCTGCTGGCGCAGTCGATAGGCTTCGCCTACCGACCCGTCCTGCATCTCTACTTGCTGCGCGTTTTCCGGCAGCGGAATAGCCAGGGTCACGGGTACATCAAACAGGTCGCTGCTACTGCCGACGAATGTACGGCCGCTGCGGTTGCCGAATGTGTAGAGTTGGCCGATGAGCAGACTTCCCGGCTCGTGCTCGATAATCCAGTTAGCCCGGGTTACATACAAACCACTCGCGTCCGTCGTTGTATCAAATACGTGAAGTGTTGTTTCGATACTCTCCGGGCCGGTCCGGTCTTCGGTAAAGTCAGGTCCGCTGAACGCCAGGATCGGCGAAGTGTAGCGGACGGCTCGGTGCTCCGTCTCCACCAGGAAGTAGAAGCCTTCGTCCACAGGCAGGTTTCCGAATTCAAAACTCCCGTCCTCCCCGATGGAGGCGACTTGAGTCGTCAGCAAGTTGGCCTGCTGGAAGATGTTGAGCGTCACCTCTGACTGTTCAAGCGCAGGCCCATCCTCAGTGCCCTGCAGAAGCCGCCCGGAAATTGCTCCGGGCCCGGAGACCTCCAAGGGATTCCATATTGGACGATAGGTGAAGCCGCGGATGAATTCAAGGACCGCCTGCCTCTCGGCAGTTGACCAGCTGGACCCGGCTTCAGGATGATACTCTTGCCAGCGACGCGCCAACTCCGCCTGACTGACGAAGATCATCCGGTCCTGCACCGAGAAGTCGGGCAGCCCTGTGCCGGCATCCGGGCCGTCGCCGCGGCCGCCTTCGCCGTGGCAAGCTTGGCAGCTCTGGGCATACAGCGCTGCCCCTTCCGCCACCTGCTTCTCGTTAGTGTGCAGATTCCAGGCGTAGTAGACCGCTTGCCAGATCTGTTCGTCACTCAAGCTGTTGCGCCATGGCGGCATCAGGTTTTCGATGCGGCCGAACTTTGTAACAAAGAAGAGTTCTGCCGGTGTACGCTCCCAGCTTTCAGCAGGATCCGAAAAAACAGTAGGGTCGGCAGCGGCGCCGGCCGGCCCGTCGCCGTCGCCGCTTGCCCCATGGCAAGGCGCGCAGTTCTGTCTGTAGGATTCCGTGGCCAAACCAGCAACAGGAGGACGTTGAGGAACAGGTATCTGCTGCGGATCGTAAGATGGAGGGGACTCTTGAGCGTTAAGGCTGTCCGTCGTCAGCGTCACGAAGAAAGCTACGATAGAGGCCATCAGTAGAAGTGTACAGGCAGACCATTTACTGAACAATCGCTTTCTTTCCGACTATGGGCTGAACCTGTACACCTTTGATACAGCGAGGAATAGAGCCGCCAATGGCCTGCAGTCGAGTAACACTACCCGCGCATACTGGTACGGCTTGAATCAATTGACGGCCTGAAGCAGTATGTCTTCAGGGGACTCCTCATACCGACTAGGACATTTGAGAAGCAGCACGTCGGCCTCTATGACACCCCCCTGCAGAAGCTCTCCCTCTACGATGACCGATGCAGCCCGATGGAAATTGTCCGGCCGCGGTTCGTAGTGGACAATTGAGAGTTGACGGCCCGGGTTTTCTTCGTCCTCTATCTTGAAGCGAAGGGTCACCTCTTCGGCGTTCCAGTCCTCGCTGCCTTCGACGACTACGCCGTTCACCCGCAGGCGCTGCGATATCAGAGAGTCACCCTTCTGATGTACCTCGTCAACGGTTAACCAGTACGCTTTGGCCGTGGTCAGCCCATAAACCATCAGCGAAATAATTACCCCAACCAATAGGAGCCCGGCCACCAGAAACTGCGGCTTGATGCCGGTTCGCTTGCGGGCCAGGCGCGCCGGGATGGGACTGTCCCACAGCTCTTCCTCGGTGAATTCGTCTTGCATTGGCGACTGTTCAGCCATCTGGTTACCACCTGATTCGCTGCGTGACTTCTCTCAGACAAAGTGCAAGGGCACGAAATAGCAGACCTGTATGGCCGGGACAACTCCGCCGAACTGTAGGCGCCTCACGCAGGGACGCCGAATCCGGACTATGCACTGTCCCCTTCGTCCTGGTCCCAATCGATCTCCTCAGCAAGGAGTTCCTCAGCCGACTGGGCCAGAGGAGCCGGAACTAGGACATCCCGTTCCGCCAGTCCACCGTAAACAAAGCCGTATATCCGGCCCATGGACTCACCGCGGACAATGGCTGGTATACCAACGCTCTGCAGGCGTCCTTTGACGATCTGCGCTTCCATTGGATTTGCAGCCTGCCAGACCACAACCGGCTCCTGCGAAACAGATCCGCCCGTTGTCGCGGCGCCGGTCGCGGTATCCGTTTCGGCTGTCCGGGCGCGACGCCTCTCTCTTCCCAATAGCCTCTGGAGGCCACCCGCCAATGTCGTCATGGCACTCTCCTGTGCGTTATGAAAGGGAAAACGCGGCAGTCCTGCCAACAAACGGATTAGTCTCTCGTTCTGCTCCGATAGTCGTCGCTTCTCCGTGGCCGGGATACACGACATAGTTGTCGGGAAGCGTCAGCAACTGGTTCTGAATGCTGTCAAGCAGCTTCCGGCCGTCGGAGAGCGGCAGATCGAAACGTCCTATGCTGCCCCGAAACAGCGTATCACCGGCAAAGACCTGCTCATTGCCATGGTCTACGAAGACCACGTGCCCTGGTGAATGACCCGGTGTGAAACGGACCTCCAGGGCCTCAGTGCCGAATTCGATAACGTGACCCTGCTCCAGGTAATGGTCCGGTTCGTCGATCGGATCGATGCGAGCGCCCAGCCACTCGCGAACTCGTTCAGGCGCTGCATGCAGAATGGGCAGGTCCTCGTGATGAAGGTGAAAGGTAGCGCCGGTTGCGGCTCGCACTGCATTCACAGCAAGTACGTGGTCGAAGTGCGAATGCGTGTTGATTATTTTCTCAATCGTCAGACCCATTTCATCGACTTCGTTGAGAAGCGCGCGGGCGCTGTCCCCCGGGTCGATGATGACCCCGCGCAGCGAATCCTCACATCCAAGGATGTAGCAGTTTTCCTGCAACAGTCCGACCGTGAGGCCTGCAATCAACATTCTTGCCGCACTCCTTCATCCATGATACTCACCTTCCCCTGCCGGCTTCAGCTGTCCCTCGGCAACCGGCTCATCCTCGCTGCAAATCCAGCGCTGGCTCCATTCGGCAATTTCGGCCAGGACAGGGGCCAACTCGCGGCCCTTATCCGTCAGGCTGTATTCAACATGCCGAGGTATCGAACTGACCTGCTCACGCATGACCAGACCCTCGTCTTCCAGCATCTTCAGTCTGCTGCTGAGCGTGCCTGGATTGACGCCTCCCAACTCCTCCTGCAGTTCACAGAAACGCTTGTTGCTGGCATTGAGAAGGCGATGAACGATTTGGAGCGTCCACTTTCTTCCAATGATACGAGCGGCAGCTTCTACTGGGCAGGGCAACTCATCCGGAAGAATGACTGGATGGGTTGGCATGCGCATCGGGCGAAAACCCTTCCCGCTCCAGGGCCACAGATCCACTGGCCGTGGCTTGAGCGCCTTGCAAAGTCCGGCACAAAATTCTCTTGACCCGACGGCCCGGCGCGAATTCCAATTCGGGTCACTACTGACGTCGGCAATATCCTACTATGCGCTCTGCCCCTTGTCAAAGGAAACCATGGTCGGGCGTGCATCCCGAGACAGCGGTACACTTCTGTAGAATGTAAGTAGCCACCAACCAGTCCTCACCCTCCCTCAACCACTGACCACTGCAGTTTTGGGCGGTCGGGCCTTCAGCCCTCCCTTGTGGGGGGGGGGGGGGGGGGCCCCCCCCCCCCCCCGCCCGGGCGGCGCGCGCGGGGGGGGGGGGGGGGCGGGGGGGGGGGGGGGGGGGGCGGGGGGG
>JAPPKT010000243.1 GCA_028819675.1 Caldilineaceae bacterium
GGGCCGCGGGTTGGGCGCCAACTCTTTTCCATCTGGGAAGCGAAAAAAGGGCTCTAGCCGGCCTGGGCTGCGTGGATAGGCGGCAACGTGCGCGCGGCTGTGACTGGCCGTTGGGCCGGAAAAGGCGTACCAGCGCTGGAGATTCATGGTACTCCAAGAAGGAACTACCCATACGTTTTCCCAGATCCTCGAGCAGAATTCAGAGACTGAAGAGATACTTGCCGATTTAGGCTACCGCTATCGCAGTGCCCCCTTGCCATTGCGGTCGAAGGAGGTCCCGCGTTTTGCGCCGCAGGTAGAGCAGATGCGCGCGCAGATGCGGGAACGGTTGCCCTTTGTGCCGATGAACAATGAAGCGAGCGCGCGCGCGTTTTATGTGACGCCGGTTCTGTTGGCCGTGCTCGACCAGGTCAGGTTCAAGATGAACATCGAGTACGCGGTTGCGGGCGGGCGGCTGCAAGGCACTGTCGATTTTTTGCTGCGGGGCAGGCATGACATTGTAGTGGCCGGGGTGATGAACGAGGAGATGGAAGGCGGTTTCAGGAAGCTGGCGGTCCAGATGGTGGCGGTGAGTGAGATGCTTGCAATGCCCACGGTCGAACCGGTCCATCCGCGAAGGGCGAGGAAGGCGCTGCGCGCCGGTCGCGCCCTGGGCGGTCCGAAGACAGCGGGCTTTACCAAAAGCATGCAGACGCGGTTGTTCGGCGTGGTTACAGCCGGGCCTAACTGGCAGTTTGGACTCCTGGATAGAGGACAGAAGACAGTTACAAAGGATACTGAGGCGTACCAGTTGCCACGCGATCTAGGGAGGCTGGTCGGAATCATGGCGGGGCTGCTGGGCGAGAGCGAAACTGAGCAGGGCGAACTCAACCGCGAAGGAGAGAGGTTGTCATGGGCGAACAGTTAGCGATGAATGGGGGCGCGCCGGTGCGTACGCTGCCCTTTGGACCGAGTCATTATTTTGGGGACGGGGATATCGAGGCGATCTCGGAGGTGATCCGGTCGGGTGCGCTGGGGAAAGGGCCGAAGGTGAGGCAGTTTGAGGAGGCCTTTGCGGCGAAGCATGGGGTCGCCCACGTGGTGACGGTGACATCGGGGACGGCGGCGATGCACACTTGCGTGGGGGCGGTCAATCCGGATCCGGGGGATGAGATTATCGTTACGCCGTGGACGTCGGGGGGCAGCATCATTGGCACGCTGCTGCACAACTGCGTGCCGGTGTTTGCCGACATTGACGACACGTTCACGCTGGACCCGGCGGACGTCGAGGCGAAGATCACGCCGAGAACACGGGCAATTATCGCGGTGCATCTTTTTGGCAACCCCTGCGATATGGCGGCGCTGCGCGACATTGCGGACCGGCATGGTCTTTTCCTGATTGAGGACTGCTGCCAGGCCCACTTTGCCGAATACCAGGGGCAGGTGGTCGGTTCGATGGGCGACATTAACGGCTTCAGTTTTGGGGGGAAACATCTCTCGGCAGGGGGCGGCGGCGCAGTTATGTCGGACAACGAGACGTTGTGGGAGCGGGCACTGATATTCTCTGACTGCGCGCTGCCGCGGAATGGCGGGCCTTTCGAGGGACGGCCATACGCGAACTATTTTCTGGCGCCGAACTACAAGATGAATGATCTGATGGCGGCGGTCCTGATTGAGCAGTTGAATAAGGTGGACGGGTACATCGAGAAGAAGATACATGCTGCGCAGCAGATTATGGAGCATGTATCTGACATCGATGAGATTACGCCACAGCGGGTGCGGGAGGGGGACCGGCACTCGCACTGGGTGCTGGGGATGACGCTGGACACGGACAGGATGGAATGCGACGCGTGGGAGTTTGCCGAGGCGCTGAACCACGAGGGGATTCCGGCGGGCGGCCCGTACATCGGGTCGGGCAAGGAGGGGCCGCTGTATCGCAACGAGTTCCTGTCGGCGCCGAACTGTTACGGGCGCAGCCGGTTTCCTTTTGACTACGGGCGTGAGAAGCCTTTGGACTACAAGCTGGTTGAGTGCCCGAATGGGGAGAAGTTGATGCGGCGCGGGTTCAGCTTTTCGATGCATCCGAGCATGGACGATGAGGACGCGGCTGATATTGCGGCGGGGATCCGGAAGGTGTTCGGGCATTTTCGGAAGCGGAAAACTGCAGTAGTCAGTAGTCAGTAGTCAGTAGTCAGTAGTCAGTGGTCAGTGGTTAGTGGTTGGTGGGAGGTTTGGGAGAGGTTGGGTGAAGGGAATGGAGGAGGGGAGTGACTCGGGAGATGGGTGAGCAGAGGCCGATTTGGAGTGGGATTCATTATTTGCTTTATCTGCGGGAGGCGGGGGCGGAGGAGGATTGTGCGCGCTTCAGCCTGTTTGAGACGGAGTACAGCCCGGCGGGGGGTGGTCATGCGGGGTTTCTGCATATTGAGCCCGGGTGCATGGCGTCGGCGCCGGCGAGCGCGGTGTATACGGACAACCCGGAGATGGCGGGGTGGCTTTACGACAGGATGTACCGGGACAGCGATAATTCACTGGCGGCATGCGGTGACCGGGTGATCACGGCGCGATTTGGCCGGGGCGGGGATATGCGACAGCGGCTGGGTTACTCGATTGACAGTGTGGACGGGACCGTGGGGGCGGCGTGGACGGATCTGGAGGCACCTTTCGTGCATCACGGCGCGGCGGGAAAGTCGGGTTTGTACACGTACTGTCTTTTTGTTGTGGCCAACGGCGCCGGGCTTGAGGTGAACGGGGAGATGGTGCCCGGCGACCTTTATGCCCGCCAGGACTGGATTGCGCTGGTGGGGCGGCCGCTCAGTTCATGTTTGATCGCGGACGAGATCTGGGCTGAGACATGAGTCAGCGGCGGCCCGTGATGGGTAGTGGTTCAAAGTACAAGCAGTTTGGTCAATGCAGTTGGAGAGAACGTCAATTATGGGAAAGCTGAGATTTGCGCAGGCGGGTGTTTCGCTGATGCACGCGAACATGTACCGGGACACGCTGATGTTGTTGGCGGATGAGATTGAGCTGGTCGGCTTCTATGACCCGGACCCGGAAGGGGTGAGGCCGAACTTGAAGGCGGATGTGCAGGACGTGCCGTTTTACGACAGCCTGGGCGAGCTATTGTCGGAGGCCAAGCCGGATGCGGTGATGGTTTCGACGTACTTGAAGGATATGCCCGCGTGGATGCTGCAGGTGGCGGAGGCGGGCGTGCACGTGTGGGGGGAGAAGCCGTATGCGGTGCACTCCAGCCAGCTTGAACCTGTGGCCGAGGCGGTTAGGCGCAACAATCTGCACTTTTCGTGCGGCTACACGTGGCGTTTTCACCCGATCGCGAACCTGATCAAAAGGACCTGGGCGGCGGGGCTGCTGGGGAAGCCGTATTCGATTGAGTTCCGTTTTCTGACTTCGAGCGTGGCGAGACGGGACCCGCAGAACTGGTATTTCAGCCGGGAAAATGCGGGGGGAGGGATTCTCAACTTTCTGGGCTGTCACTGGTTTGACCTGATGCGGTATATGACGGGCGCGGATGTAGCGCGGGTTGCGGCGATCGAGGCCAATGTCGGGGGGCATGATATCGACGTGGAGGATGCGGCGGCGGTCTCGATGGGGTTTGACAACGGGATGATCGGCAGCCTGCATGCGGGATACTTCACGTCGGGGGATGGGGAGATCTCGGTTGGGCTGCGCGGGTCGCTGGGGTGGATCAAGTGGGACGTGGACGAAGGACGGTGCACGATCAAGAGCGAGCATCCGGAGTGGTCGGGCGCGCCGACTCGCAGCTTTGAATTTCCTTCGGCGCAGGTGCCCGGGTATGGGTCGGAGGGGAGGTCGTCGATTAAGGCGTTTGCGGCGGCGATTCGGGGCGAGGGGAGCAGTGGATACGAGGTGGAGGAGATTATCAGGTCGTTGCAGATCATTGAGGCGGCGCATGCGTCGGCAGCGGAGGGGAGGACGGTCTCGTTATGAACAGTTCAGATCCTTTGCGCGTTGCGGTGGTGGGCCTGCGGATTCATGCGGGCGGGCTGGAGCCGGACGGCAATCACGGGTTGATCAAGTCTTTTCACGGGCAGGAAGAGGCCCGGATCACGGCTTACTGCGAGTGGGATGCGGGTGAGGCGGCGGCGCTGGCGAGCCTGGCGCGGTACGATCCGGAGGCGCGGATCTTCGATAACCTGTGTGAGTTATTTGAGTGGGACGGGTTTGATGCGGCGGTGGTGATGCTGCCGCCGGACGAGGCGACGCGGGCCGCGGAACGGCTGGCGGAGGCCGGCAAGCATATGTTTATCGAGAAGCAGGCGGCGCGCACGGCGCCGGAGCTGCTGCCGGTTTGCGAGCTTGTTCGGGAGAAAAACCTGGTCGTGCAGATCGGGTATCCGTGGCCGCGGCATCCGGTGGCGCAGGAGATCCGGCGGTGTCTGGACGAGGGGGTGCTGGGAAAGCTGCTGGCGATGGAGGCGCGGCTGGTGACGATTCAGGTTGCGCCGGGATTGCGCGAGCCGGACCACTGGATGTATCGCCTGGAGACGGAGGGGGGCGGTATTCTGCACATGGAGGGCGGGCACTGGCTGACGCTGTTTCAGATGTTTGCGCAGGCCAGGGTGCGCTCGGTGACGGCGCTGTGCAGCCGGCGTACTGACGCGAGTCAAGAGGGTGTGGAGGATGCGGCGACGGTGGCGTTGGAGTATGAGAACGGGGTACATGCCTGCCTGCACATGGGGTATCTGCTGAGCGGGGTGGGTCCGCGCAACGACACGTTTATGGCGGTGCGGGGTCAGTTGGGGGCGGCGACGTGGGGTCCGGTCGGCGACGGTCTGTTGACGGTGAGCAGTGCGGCGCCGGCGTGGGCCGGGGCGCCCGAGCGGCGGTTTGATTTTCCGCCGGCGCCGCGGGCGGTGTATGCGGAGCAGTGGGGATTTGAGTACGTGACCGATTTTGTGCGGGCTGTGCGGGAGGGGGGGAAGCCGGTGGTGAGCATCGATGACGCTCACCACATTTTGCAGATTTTCGATGCCGCGTATGAGTCGTCGCGGACGGGGCGGCGGATAGAGATATAGGTAGCGACCTCAATTGTAGACGGGGGTCGTTGACGTTAGTCTGACATGGAGTTTGCGGGCCAAATGTGTAGTCAATCAGCGGGGGACAAAGGGTTTAGTGAAGTTCCCACGAGGATGGCGAGTCCACGAGGGCACCCACAAGGGGTGCCCCTACCGGGGGGGCTGAGAGTTCAGTGAAGTTCCCGGGCGGGTGGTGGATCCACGAGGGCACCCACAAGGGGTGCCCCTACGGGGGTGACGGCCTGGTGGAAAGAGATGGTAAAGGGTCTTAGACTCTGCCGGGGTATTCTTTGCCGCGAATGAGCATGAAGCGGAACTCACCGCGTGGCTTTTCGCACTCGGTGAGGAGACGGGCTTCTTCATCTTCGATGCCGAGGTACATTGTTTCGGACCGGATGTAGTGTAGAGCGAGTCCGCGGCGGCGGTGGGGGGTCGAGTTGGCGCCGGTGCGGTGGAAGTTGAGTCCGTGATGGAACATACAGCTGCCGGCGGGTAGTTCGACCGGGACCGGTTCGTTAAGGAGCGGGTTGGCCAGGAAGCGATCCTTATAGTCACGATCGATTGGCCCCCATTTGTGGCTACCGGGGATCACGGTCATGCAGCCATTGTCGACGGTGGCGTCGTCCAGGGCGACCCAACAACTGACGTGCTCCTGGGGCGCAAATTGATGCCAGGCCATCGAGTCCTGATGCCAGTCGGTTACGGTGCCGTGGAAGCGGGGCTTCATCATCAGCTGGTCGGTGTAGAGCTTGATGTTGGGGCCGATGAGGTCATCGATTACGTCGACGATCTCGGGTTTGCGGGCGGTGCTCTCGAATACGTCGTCGAAGTAGCAGAGCTGGGTCATTTTGCGGACGGCGTCGAGCGGCTCGACATCGTCGGGGAGGCCGTCGCGGAATTTGGCCTCGAACTGGATGTAGCGGGGCGGGACGTGGTTGACTTTGCCGCTGATGATGTCTTCGCTGCGCTGGCGCAAGGCGTTGAGGTCTTCGTCAGAGAGGATGCGGTGGTAGGGGAGATAGCCTTTTTCCCAGAAGAATTCTTTTTGTTCGTCGGTCAGGGCCATGTTGAGAACTCCTTTGCGAGTTTTCGGGCTTTCCCGGCCGCAGGCTGACGACCGGCTGGCACAGTTGTGAATTGCAGATAAAGTATAGCCAACAGGTGAATTTGCTGTCAATCAGAATTGGGCGTAAGCGGCGAAAACCGGCTGCGCGGTGACTGAAGCAAGGAAACCTGCCCAGAGGAAGAGAAAATGATACGAATCGGCATGATTGGTGCGGACAGCACGCATACGGAGGCGTGGACGCAGCTGGTGAACCCGGCGGACAGTCCTTTGCACGGGCGGGCGCAGGTGGTCAAGCTGTGGGGGGAGGATGCGGAGCAGGCACGGTCGAAGGCGGCGGAGTGGCAGATTCCGGAGGTGGTGGGGACGCCGGCGGAGGCCCTGACGGACGTGGACCTGGCGATGGTGGTGAACCGTTACGGGGACGACCATCCGCCGCACGCGCGGCTGGCGATCGAGGCGGGTGTACCGACTTTTGTGGACAAGCCGTTCGCGAACGAGATGGAGGACGTTCACAGCCTGGTCAGTTTGGCCGCGGAAGGGGGCGTGCCGCTGATGTCGTGTTCGGCGCTGCGCTATGCGGGGGAGGTCCTGGCGCTGCAAGAGAGGATGGCGGGATTTGGCGCGCTGAACTGTGCGGTTGTGAGCGGCGCGGCGGCAGGGGATTTCCCGGACCCGCGGGCGTTGCATCCTTTTTTCTATGGCGTGCATGCGATGGAGCTGCTGCATACGCTGCTGGGGGGCGGCGCGGAGGCGGTGACGACGCGGCGTACGGAGCGGTGCGATATTGGGCTGGTCGAGTATGGAGACGGGCGGCAGGGTGTGGTGAATCTGCTGCACAGGACGCCGGGGCTCTATCACGGCGCGGTGTACGGCGCTGAGGGATGGGGTGAAGCGGATATTGTAGACGGGAGCCGGTTCTATACTGAGACGCTGGCGCGGGTGATCCAGATGGCAGAGAGCGGAGAACCGCCGTTTCCAGTTGCGTGGTCGGTTGAGGTGATGGCGATGATGGCGGCGCTTGTGCGCTCGGCTGAGGAGGGCGGACGTACGGTGCCACTGAGTGAATTTGGGCAGTAATCTGACCGAAAGCCAGTGGGCAAAGCAGACCAAGAGGGAAAGCAATCATTTTATGACTTATTCACCTTTGCAGATAGGCGTTGTCGGCCCGGGGCGGATGGGGCGCGTGTACGCGCGGCTGGCGAGCGAACTGAGCGAAACCAACCTGGTGGCGGTGTCGGGGCGGAGTGAAGGGGCCACGAACGAAGTCGCGGGACAGTACGGGGTCCCGGGGTATGCGAACGTCGGGCACGAGGCGATGCTGGCCAGCCACCCGGAGATCGAGGCGGTGGTGGTGGCGGCGTCGGAGTGGATGCACACGGCGCCGGTGCTGGCTGCGCTGGAGGCGGGCAAGCATGTGCTGGTGGAGAAGCCGATGGCGGTCTCGGCGGCGGATGCGCAGAGTTTTGTAGAGACGGCGGACCGGGTGGGCGTGCAGCTGATGGTGTGTCACAGTTTGCGGTTCGACCATCCCTATGCGGCGATGCGTGCGGCGGTGGCGGCGGGGGAGATCGGTGAGGTGATGCACTTGTATTCGCGGCGGAATACGATCGAGTTAGCGGCGGAGCGGGTGCTGGGCAAGTTTTCGCTGGCGTACTGGCTGACGCCGCATGATATCGACATGATGCTGTGGACGGTTGGGCGGCCGATTACGAGTGTTAAGGCGTATTCGCGGGAGAAGGCGAAGGGGAAGCAGGACTTTATTATCGGGGTGTTTACGTTCGATAACGGCGTGGTGGGGGTGCTGGAGACGTCGTGGAGTACGCCGGCGTTCAGCGGGCGGTCGCAGGCTGAGCACTTCAGCATTCACGGCAGGGAGGGCGCGGCTGAGGTATTGGGCCATGAGAACTCGGTTGCGATCTACCACGTTGGCGGAGAGCCGGACTATCCGGATATTGGGTATACGCCGGTGTTGCACGGGCGGCAGGAGGGGATGTTCCGGTCGCTGTTCAGCCATTTTGTGGGGGTTGTGCAGGGGAAGTGGGAGCCGATCGTGACCGGCCGGGACGGGCTGGCGGCGATCCGGGTGGCTTCGGCGCTGGAGCGGGCCCTGGAGAGCGGGCGTGAGGAGGCGGTGGAGCAGTAATCGATCGGCTTTACACAATGTGCCGAGAAGGACTGGTAACGGGGATGAAAGAGGCATGACGGTCCATTGGGGAATCGTGGGGGCGGGCAAGATCGCGGAGAGCCAGTTCGCGCCGGCAGTTGCGACGGCGGACGGTCACGTGCTGGCGGCTGTTTCGCGGCGGGATTTGGGCGCGGCGCAGAGGTTTGCGGACAGGCATAGGGCGCGGCGGGCATATGACAGTGTGGAGGCGCTGCTGGAGGACAGTGAAGTAAGCGCCGTTTACGTTGCCACGCCGCCGCATCTGCACGCGCGGGAGACAGTCCTGGCGGCGGAGGCGGGTAAGCACGTGCTGTGCGAGAAGCCGATGGCGATGACAACCGGCGAGGCGCGGGAGATGATCGAGGCGTGTCGCGATGGCGGGGTCATGCTGACGATCTGTCATTACCAGCGTTTCAATGCGCGTCATCAGCGGATCAGGCGTCTTCTTGAGGAGGGTGCGATCGGGCAGGTGACGGCGGCGCGTATCAACTTTTCGGACCGGTTTCCGCCGCAGCCGGGTGTCTGGCATCATGACCCGGAGATCAGCGGCGGCGGGCCTGTGATGGACTTGGGCATCCACTGTATCGATCTGCTGCGATTTCTGTGCGGGCCGGCGGAATCGGTTGCGGCGCTGGTGGAGACGCTGGTCGACAGGTCGCCGGTGGCGGACACGTCGACGTTGTTGTTGCGGCAGGCGAGCGGCGCGCAGGCGGTGGTCACGAGTCACTGGACGACTGCGAACCATGAACCGGAGCGTGCGAACGGCTTGGAGATCTGGGGGACCGAGGGGTCGATCGAAGCAGGACCGATCTCGGCTAAGGACTCGTCGGGAAGTTTGCGGGTGCTCACGGGAGACGGTATGCGGGACTATTCGGTTGAGGAAGGTGGACCGAGGCCGCATGTTGCGCTGGTGGAGGCGTTTGGCAAGGCGGTTACGGGGGAGGGAGCGAATCCGATTCCGGGAGAGGAGGGGCTGGCCGGGCTGGCAGTCGTGGAGGCGGCCAACGAGTCGGCACGCAGTGGAAATAGAGTAGCGTTGCAGGATCCCCCCGACTGAAGTATCAGCAGCGAAACATTGCACGAATTTGAATACGCAGCTATCAGTTTTCATGCCAGGGCAGGACAGGATTATGCGCGGTGTTTTTTTCTGGGAAGCGGCGGGGCTATCGTTGGACCGGGCCAATCCGTACGGGGCGTTGCTGGGGAGGGCGATGCGGGAGGTTGGCGTCGAGTTGGAGGCGGGGCATCCTGAGACGCTGACGAAGGCGTGGCTGCACGAGAACCGGGGCAAGATCAACGTCCTGCATCTCAACTGGCCCAACTACATGTATGACGATGAGGGGTTGGAGGCGCAACTGGGGCTTTTGACCGAGCTGATCGACAACCTGGCGCTGGCGCGACTGCTGGGATACCGGATCGTGTGGACGGTACACAATCTGTATCCGCACGAGACCAACAGCCACGATTTGGACCATCTGGCGCAGACGGCCATCACTCATCTGGCGAACTCGGTGATCGTGCATTGCGAGCACGCGCGCGAGCTGGTGCGGACGCATTTTCATCGTACGGAGGGTGTACACGTCATCAACCACGGCAATTTTATGTACCCGTACCCCAACGAGGTCGGCCGCGACGAGGCGAGGCGACGGATGGGGTTGAGCGATGAACATTTTGTCTTTTTCTACTTCGGGAACGTGCGGCGCTATAAGGGGATTGAGCGGTTGATCGAGGTGTTTCAGTCGTTGCCCGGGGCGCATT
>JAPPKT010000053.1 GCA_028819675.1 Caldilineaceae bacterium
CGGAGCCCCCGCACAAGGGAGGGCCGAATAGGCCCGACCGCCCAGAACTGCAGTAACTGCAGTAGTCAGTGAAGGCAGCGAATGAAGGAGGGAATCGGGATTCTTTGGCGGGTGGAGAACGGGGCTATAATTGGGAATGCGGAGGTGCTTTGGGCGGGTGATTGGGCGCATCTTTGCCATGAGACTCTGAACATGAGAGACAATTGCAAATGCGGGAGGGGGAGAGATGACGGTCAGGACGGAAGATATTCAGCGACCGCGGCGGGCGCTGGTTGCGGGGCTGGCGGAGATTGGGTCGGCCACGGCAAGCGGAGAGTTGAGCAGGATGGGCATCAGCGATCCGCAGATTCGGGGGCCGAGGCCGTGGACGCCAGGGAAGGTTGCGGCAGGGCCGGCGTTGACGCTCCAGTTCATGCCGAAGCGGGAGGACCAGTACAGCGTAGACGAATACAACGACCCGGAGAAGCAGCTTCACCGCCATGTCCTGTATCATACGCAGCCGGGGGATATGGTGGTTGTTGACGCGAGGGCGAACATGGCGAGCGGGGTCTTCGGCGAGATGATGCTGACCTATTTCCAGGGTCGGGGCGGCGTGGGGGTGATCATTGACGGCTGTATCCGCGACTATCCCAAGGCGCAGGAGTTGGAGCTGGGGTTGTGGCTGCGGGGGGTGACGCCGAACTTCCATACGCAGACGAGTATTTTCCCGTTTGCGGTCAATGTGCCGGTGGCCTGCGGCGACACGCTGGTGATGCCGGGCGACATTGTGGTGGCGGATGACGACGGCGTTGTGGTCGTGCCGATTGCGCTGGCGGAGGAGCTGCTGGACAAGGCGGGCGAGCACGCGGAGTGGGAGGAGTTTTCGCGCATGAGGCTGGCCGAAGGGGGGGATCTGCGCAAATATTATCCGCTGCGTGAGGACGCCCGGGCGGAGTACGAGGCGTGGAAGGAACGGCAGTAGTCAGTAGTCAGTAGTCAGTGGTCAGTGGTCAGTGGTCAGTGGTCAGTGGTCAGTGGTCAGTGGTTAGTGGTTAGTGGTTAGTGATCGGCACTAATTGGATTTGTGGCGGCGGTGGGGCTGAAGAGAACGGCTCCTGATGTGGTATTATCGGGGGGTGTCGCCGCAGGTTTCAGAGAGGGATGGGTAGGTTTACGGTGTCTTCGTTTACCGAGTCGAAGAGAATGCCTGGCAGTGAGTGGTTCAAGAACCGGCCGCGGCTGTTGGAGGGCGTTTACGCGGGCTCGAAGTCGGCCCTGCAGATTCTTTACCCGCTGCTGAAGCGGGTTCTACCGGCAGGGTTCAGGGAGCGCGTATTCGTTTGGAGCGAAGAGGTATCGAAGGGTTATCTGTTCAACTGCCAGATGTGCGGGCAGTGTATTCTGCACAGCACGGGCATGACCTGCCCGATGAACTGTCCGAAGAATCTGCGCAACGGGCCTTGCGGGGGCGTGCGCCAGAACGGGCACTGCGAGGTGATCCCGGAGATGCCGTGCGTGTGGGTGCAGGCGTGGCAGCGGGACGCGCAGATGGGGCGCTACGGGGGCGAGATTCAGCTTCTGCAGCCGCCCGTCAACCGCGCATTGGAGAACAGCAGCGCGTGGCTGAATCTGCTGGAGGGCGTGGACGCGCAACGGCCTTCCGGCTGGTCAACGATTGAACTGGAGTAGAACTGTCGGCGCTGGGCTGCTCTTTGCCCCCTCGCAAGCCGAGACACCGCTTTCAATCCTCAAACTTAGAGAACCCACCTCTCTTTCACACTCATGACAAATCCAGACAAGCCTTCTGCGGCCGGTGAGTGGGAAACACATGGCGGCGAATCCCGACTGCGTCAGGTGTTGGAGGCCGGTCACTTTGCAGTGACGGCTGAGTTGAACGCGCCGGATTCGGCGGATCCGAAGGATGTCTACGCCAACGTAGCGGAACTGGGCGACGTATGCGACGGCATCAACGCTACGGACGGTTCGGGCGCAAACTGCCACATGAGCAGCGTGGCCTGCTGTGCGCTGATGGCGCGGGCGGGTTATGAGCCGGTCCTGCAGATGGGTTGCCGGGACCGGAACCGGATTGCGATTCAGGGCGATCTGCTGGGCGCGGCGGCGCTGGGCGTGCGCAACGTCCTCTGCCTGACGGGCGACGACGTGAGCGCGGGGGACCAGCCGGAGGCGCGGCGGGTGTTCGATTTTGACGCACTGCATCTGCTACGCACAGCCCAGATCATGCGGGACCAGGGCGTGTTGCTGAGCGGGCGCAAGTTGACGACGCCGCCGGAGTTTTTCCTGGGCGCGGCTGCGAACCCGTTTGTGCCGCCGCAGGACCTGCGGCATCTGCGCCTGGCGAAAAAGATCGAGGCGGGCGCGCAGTTCATCCAGACACAGTACTGTTACGACGTACCGGTATTCGAGGCGTTCATGCGGCGGGCGCGGGACATGGGGCTGCATGAGAAGGTGTATCTGCTGGTCGGCGTGGGGCCGCTGCGCTCGGAACGGGCGGCGGAGTTCATGCGCAGCCGGGTGCCGGGTGTGCATATCCCGGATGCGGTGGTGGACAGGCTGGCGAAGACGCCGCGGAAGGGTAAGCGGGAGGAGGGCATCCGGATCTGTGTGGAGATCATCGAGGAGGTGAAGCAGATCGAAGGGGTGCGCGGTGTGCATATCATGGCGTACCGGCAGGAGGAGGCGGTGCCGGAGATTGTGGAGCGGGCGGGGATCAAAAGGGAGGGACCGAGGGAATAGCGTTCTTACTTCGTTTCGCTCGCCAGGAGCTACCGAAATCGGTGGCTCTATTTTTTTGTAACGAAAACCCGAGGCGACAGCACACAGTGGGACTTGCCAGGAGTCGTACTCGTGAGTGAAATCTGAGGACGACCCATTCTTTGATTGTCCGCCTCGTTGAGAGACTTTTGGTGCGCAGTATCGGCAAAAAAATTCTGTTTGTCGGACACTGATTTGCTGAGTATACTTCATATAGATTTGGTTGCTTTGCCTATGGTCTTGTTATACGTCTGTTCCTTTTGCCAAGCGTAACGCGCGACCAAAGCCAACTCAGTCAGAAAGGAGCGAACCATGAGGAAGCATGTGATTTCTCGACGCCAGTTCATTAAGGTGTCCAGCATGACCGTTCTCGGAAGCGCGCTGGTTGCCTGCGGCGCGCCCGCAGCGCCCGCCGAGGAACCGATGGAAGCACAGGCGGAAACTGAAACGGCATCGGAACTGCCGCCTGCTACTGAAGGTCAGTATTCGGAGAGCCCAACCAGTGCCGAGCTTGTCAGTGCCGGTGAGCTGCCTCCGGTCGACGAGCGGTTGCCCACGAATCCGCTTGTGTGGGCGGACTATGATGTGGTGGCGATGGAAAAGGAGCAGGGCCAATACGGCGGGACCGTTCGGATCGGCAATGCCGGCGGCATCAACGGCCTGGCTACTTTCGGCCTGGCGCGCTACACGGCTGACGATACGCGCACTTTCGTAGCCGACATGGCGGAGAGCTGGGAGGTCTCAGACGACGCCACCAGCTTCACTTTCCACCTGCGCGAAGGCCATAAGTGGTCTGACGGCACACCCCTCACGGCACACGACATGCAGTGGTATTACGACAATGTCATCCACTCGGAGTATCTGGATGCGCCGATGGGGTGGGCAGGGATGGAGACCACGACCGACAGGATCGTGGCCGTGGATGACTTCACCGTCCGTTTTGAGTTTGCGAAGCCAAACTCGCTGTTCCTCGAGCTGAGTCGCGGCGTTGCCGGCGGCGAAGCCGGCCTGTGGAGCCAGTCTGCGCCCCACTATGTGCAGAAGTACCATCCCGACTATAACCGGATGGACGAGTACGACGATCCCAAGGAGCAGTTTCAGAAGGAGGTGCAGGACCGACTGCCCTTCCAGATGACGATTCAGGACCCCGAACGTCCCGTACTCTGGGGCTGGAAGCCGTTCGAATACGCGGAGGGGCAGATCGCGCGCCTGGACCGAAACCACTATTTCCACTGCGTAGACCGTTGGGGTCAGCAGATGCCATATGTCGAGGTGATGGAGAATCTCCTGCTTGGCTCACGCGATAAGGATGTCATCTTGCTCAAGCTGGTCGCGGGGGAGACCCATTGGGAGCGCCGTCTCGGCTCGGTTACCGACGTACCTTTCCTGAACGAACAGGCCGGCGACACGCTTGACTTCATCTACACGATCAAGCCCGAGGGTGCACAGCAGGGCATCTATTTCAGCGCCCACGCCGATGACGAAAACATGGACGCCCTCCTGAAGCAGGCCGACTTCCGCCGCGCGCTCTCGATCGCGATCGATCGGGCTACAATCAACGAGACGGCCTACTTCGGCCTTGGCAAGATCGGGCACGGCTTCAGCCTGCCCGGCGTCTTTGACCCAGAGATCGATGGCAAGTGGGTCGAATACAATCCCGAAGCCGCATCGCAGATGCTGGACGACCTGGGCATAACGGAGAGAGACGACGAAGGATTCCGCACGTACGAAAACGGCGAGACCATGACCTTCATTCTGGGTTCTGCGCCAGGCTGGCATCCCGGCGCGCAGGAGTCTGCAGAGATCGCGGCGGAGGGCTGGAACGCGATTGGGCTGCGTACTGTTGTCACGGTGGCGTCGCCCGGCGATATGATCGCCGAGTGGAGAGAGGGCATTTCGCACGCCTATGTTCGGTCCAGCATTGGCGGCGACGTGATGTTCGACCTCAAGCACAGCACGGGGCTGCGCTGGGGCGCACCCTCCTACCGCTGGTGGGTGACAAGGGATTTGCCTGCTGACGAGGTCCAGGGTGTTGAGCCGCCCGACGACCTGAAGTACTTCCTCGAACTGGGTGACAAGATTCTGAGCGTCATCAGCGAGGAAGAACGCGAAGAGCTTATCCACGAACGCCGCGTGTGGATGGCCGACACCTGCTGGTTCATCGGCATGGTCCAGACGGTGCCGCATGTCCTGGTCGCCAACAAGAAGCTGCGCGGCATTTGGGGCAGGGAAGAGGAGATCCCCTGGAAACTGGGCGCGGGAGACGAGGAGTTCTGGCCGCGTTCCTGGTTCTGGACTGAGTAACGGCTGCCGCATGTAGGCGGGCGACTTGCTCGCTGCCGATCGACGACTTTATGTCATGTGAAATGAGGAGCCTTTCACTGATCTTCACCTGTTGGACAGGCCTGACGATCTGTGAAAGGCTCTCGCATTCTCTCGTGCGCCGCTTAGCCGTTGGGCCGTCGTGAGAAACCGGGTTGTGCGTATGAAGCTCGGAACATAGGTCAGCAAAACGCGTTTTGACGGCCATTGAGCGTGGGTTATCTTGATACACGGTACCGCCCACTACAGACCGCTCTTCATTGACGTTCCATGAAAACCTACATTTTGCAGCGTTTCCTCCAGATGATCATCGTCATGGTCGTGGTCATGCTGGTCAGCTTCATCATCGTGGAACTCCCGCCCGGCGACTTCCTCACTACGCTGCGCGAGCAACTGACCGACCAAAACGTCGACCCTAAGGTCATCGACTCGACGGTGGAGATGTACCGGGCGCGCTACGGCCTTGGCGAAAACTGGTTCATCCGCTTTGGCAAATGGGCCTGGTCGCTAATGAAGGGCGACATGGGCTACTCCATGCAGCACAACCGGCCCGCCAGTGAGCTGATGGGTGAGCGCCTCAGCCTGACTATCTGGATCAGCATCGCTACCCTCATCTTCATGTTCGTGGTGGCGGTCCCGATAGGCATGCTCTCTGCCATCAAACAGTATTCGGCCTGGGACCACTCATTCACTTTCCTGGCGCTATTGGGGGTCTCTGTGCCCAGTTTCATTACGGCGCTCGTCTTTCTGCTGTTATCGGTCACTTTGCTCGGGGCGACCACGGTTGCCGGCCTGTTCTCCCCCGAATATGTGACGGCGGAATGGTCCTGGGCCAAGTTCGTGGATATGCTCAAGCATGTCTGGATCATCCTGTTCATCGTCGGGCTAGGCGACACGGCGAGCACGATTCGCGTCATGCGCGCGCGCATGCTCGACACGCTGGGCGAGCCGTATATCGACACCGCGCGCATGAAAGGGCTGTCCGGCGCCAAGATCTACTTTCGCCACGCCCTGCGCGTCGCCATCAATCCCATTATTTCCAGCATCGGCCTGCGCTTTCCACAGATCATCAGCGGCTCAACGATCGTCGCCATCGTCCTGACGCTGCCCCTGATCGGCCCGTTGCTGCTCGAGGCCTTACTGGGCGAGGACGTCTATCTCGCCTGCAGCATTCTGGTGGTCCTGACGCTGGCCCTCGTCATCGGCAACTTCCTGGCGGACCTCGCCCTGGCCTGGCTTGACCCGCGGATACGATTCGAGAGTTAGAAGGAGCGCTGAGTGGAGCAAAACGCGGTGGGAAACGGCCGGCACCTTCAGGACGAAAATGGGACGGAGGAGCGTTTCGACGTAACCAAACAGGTCTCCTACGGACGTCTCATCTACCTGCGTTTTCTGAGAAACCATGCTGCCGTCGTCGCGGCCTTTGCGCTTGTGTTTATCTACCTGATAACGCTGGTGTGTCCATTCTTCGCTCCCTATGATCCGAACACGCGCTTTCTGGAGAAGGTCGCGCATCCTCCGCTCCTGCCCACGTTCATCGACGCCGAGGGCCAGTTCCACCTGCGGCCTTTCGTGTACGCGACCGTGCAGTCACGAGACCCGAAAACGATGGAGCGTATGTACACAAAGGACACGGCCCAGCGCTTTCCTATGCGGCTCTTCGTGCGCGGAGACGAGTACGATTTTCTCTTCTGGCACAGTGACGTGCATCTTTTCGGCGCGCAGGATTCGCCGGTCTTTCTGCTGGGCACCGACACGCAGGGCCGCGATCTCTTCTCCCGCATCCTTTTCGGGGGCCGCATCTCTACCACTGTCGGGCTGATCGGCGTCGGGATCAGCCTCATTCTCGGCATTGTAATCGGCATGGCGTCCGGCTACCTCGGCGGCGCGGTCGACGCCGTCATCCAACGCGGCATTGAAGTACTGCTTTCCTTTCCCAGCCTGCCGTTGTGGATGGCACTTTCCTTATCTCTACCGCGTCACTGGAGTTCGATTCGCATTTTCCTGCTCATCACGATCCTGCTTTCGATTGTCGGCTGGGGCGGTCTGGCGCGGGTTGTGCGCGGCATGACGCTCGCGGTCAAATCTGAGGAGTTCGTGCTCGCGTCGCGTATGGGAGGCGGGGGAACCTGGTGGATTCTGATTCGCCACATCCTGCCCACCAATCTGAGTTACGTAATCGTGGCAGCGACGCTGGCCGTGCCCGGGATCATTCTCGGCGAAACTGCGTTGAGCTTTCTGGGCCTCGGCATCCAACCGCCGATGATCAGCTGGGGGGTGCTGCTACAGGACGCGCAGAAAGTCTCTTTTCTTTCGCAGATGCCATGGCTGATCGCGCCGGCCTTCTTTATCATGGCGACCGTCCTCGCCTTCAACTTTATCGGCGACGGGCTGCGCGACGCCCTTGATCCATATTCCAACTTCTGAACTGTTTCTATTTCGTATCTGCACTGACCGGCCACTCCCAAGCTGATGAACGCCGCTCCAGATTCCGACAAAGTCTTGGACATTCGAAATCTCCAGGTCAGCTTCAGCTCCATTGCCGGCACCACGCGGGCGGTCAACGGGGTCAGTCTTGACGTGCGCAGCGGCGAGATCGTGGGTCTGGTGGGCGAAAGCGGCTGTGGGAAGAGCGTCACGATTCGCAGCATTGTCGGCCTCGTTCCGTCGCCGCCGGCCCGGTTCGAAAACGGTGAGATCTGGCTGCGCACGCGCCGGGGCATGACCGAGACGCTCGCGCTGCACAAGAACATGAAAGCACTGCGACAGATGCGCGGGCGCGATGTCTCAATGATCTTCCAGGAACCGATGCGCTCGGTGCACCCGATGATGACGATCGGAAAGCAGATCACTGAGGGCATCCTCGAACACGAGGTCGTCGACCCGGCCGAAGCCTACGACCGTACTGTCGAAATGCTTGACCTTGTCGGCCTGCCGAACCCTGCCGCGCAGATGAACCGGTACGCGCACGAGCTTTCGGGCGGTATGCGTCAGCGCGCCCTGATTGCTTTGGCCCTTGTTTGCCATCCCCAACTCCTGCTTGCGGACGAGCCGACCACAGCGTTGGATGTAACGATACAGGCCCAGATCCTCGAGTTGATCCGGGACCTGCGCGAGCGCATGAGGATGTCGGTGCTGCTCATCACGCACAACATGGGCGTCGTCGCCAACCTCGCCGACCGCATTTCCGTCATGTATTTGGGCAAGATCATGGAGACGGGCACGGTTGAGGAGATTTTCAAAGAACCTGCTCACCCCTACACGCAGGGCCTTCTGGCGTCGATGCCGAGTCTTTTCAGCCAGCCCAAGACGCATTTGCAGTCCCTGCGCGGCGTCGTCCCAGAGCTTGCGATGGTGCCCAAGGGCTGCGTCTTCGCCGACCGCTGCCCCTACGTCATGCCCAAGTGCGACGAAACGCCGCCCGTGGTCGAACTGCGAGCCGACCATAATGCAGCCTGCTGGCTCTATGCTGACGGCGCGGAGTCGCAAGGCTCCCAAGTCGGAGCGACAGCCAAGCCGCCTCTTGCAACGGAGGATACGTCGAGGGATATCCAGACAACTGTCGGAGCGATCCCGGTACTCGGGTCTGAACCGGATTCAGACGCTTCCCGGGAGCAGCCTGCCGGCAGTGACACTGCCCAGTTGCAGGTTGAGAACGTCGCGCTCCACTATCCGATTCTGAGGGGACTTTTGCGACGCCAGGTCGGCACGGTCCGCGCCGTAGATGGCGTTGATTTGACGATCCGCCGAGGTGAGACGCTAGGCCTTGTCGGCGAGTCCGGATGCGGCAAGACTTCGGTTGGCCGTCTCGTTGCACGCCTGGTCGAGCCGACAGCCGGCCGAATCCGCTTTGGTGCGGACGGAGGGCTAGAGGAGATTACACACATTTCGCAGAAGGAGATGAAGCGGGTCCGTCGTGCGATGGGGATGGTCTTTCAAGATCCACTCTCATCACTGAACGCGCGCATGAATATCCGCAACATCGTCGGCGAACCGTTAATGCTTCATCAGGTTGCCAAGGGAAGGGCGGTTGATGACCGCGTGGGCGAACTGTTGGAGATGGTTGGGCTGAGAGCGGCACACCAGAGCCGCTTTCCCCATGCTTTCAGCGGGGGCCAGCGCCAGCGGATTGCCATTGCGCGTGCGCTGGCCACTGAGCCAAGTCTCCTGGTGGCCGACGAGCCGGTCTCGGCGCTCGATGTTTCGGTCCAGGCGCAGATTCTCAATCTTTTGCTTACGCTCCAACAGCAGTTCAATCTCTCGATGCTTTTCATTGCGCACGACATCGCGGTCGTCCGTCATGTCAGTGACCGCATCGCGGTGATGTACCTGGGTAAGATCGTCGAGCTGGGCAACGCCCGCGAAATCTGCGTCCGGCCCGTTCATCCCTATACGGAAGCGCTCCTGGCCTCGATTCCACTGCCGATGCCCGGTCTGGAAACGCTGCGGGAAATGCCCAAAGGCGACCTTCCCGACCCCGCCAATCCGCCCACTGGCTGCCGCTTCCACACTCGCTGCCCCTACAGCCAACCGATCTGCGAGGAGGAGGAACCCCTTCTGCGACACATTGCCGGCGATGCAGACCATTTCGGCGCCTGCCACTTTCAGGATGAACTGTACCTTGAGGGGGTTGAGGAGATAGATGAATTACACGCCCCTGGGGCGGCGGTCGCAGAGGGAAAGTAATTGCCAAAGAGGCCAGATGGAGGCAGTTGCGGTTTCAATCTGATGGCGCGAATAAGCAACTTGTATAGTCGCCAATTCCTCCCGATAAGGAGTTGCCATGTCTGTCCAGATGGCCCAGTACGGGACAAAGCACTCGCACGCCGCAGACAAAGTCATTGCCATGCAGGAGAATGCAGATGTTGAACTGGTGGGCGTCTTTGAGCCTGACACAGAGTACCGCGCGCGGCT
>JAPPKT010000038.1 GCA_028819675.1 Caldilineaceae bacterium
GCGGCAGCGATGTACGGCCTTGACTATAGTTGCATTTACGACCAAGACAGAGTTGCCCTGGACGAGGCGCTTTGCGCTTCGCTTCATGGCGATAGGCCGACGATCATCGAGGTGCGCACTGATGGCGCGAGAGATGAACGTCTGCGGCGAGAACTGATCCATGCTTTGAAAGACATTCAGGAGGATATTTCGTGACGATCCCGCAGAGTGCAGACTGGCAGGAAGTCGCCGAGTACAGCGATATCACCTTTCACAAAGCGGACGGCATGGCGCGCATTGCCTTCGACCGGCCGGAGAAGCGCAACGCATTCCGGCCCGAGACAATCGATCAGATGACGGAGGCGTTCAGAGACGTTTGGGCTGACGACCAGATTGGCGTTGTTCTGCTGACGGGCAATGGTCCTTCGCCCAAGGACGGTGTCCACGCCTTCTGCGCAGGGGGCGACCAGCATATCCGCGGGCACGCCGGATATCTGAATGAACAGGGGGAGGCGCGGCTGAATGTGCTGGAAATGCAGCGCATCATGCGGAACATGCCTAAGCCGATAATTGCGCTGGTCAACGGTTTCGCCATTGGGGGCGGGCATGTGCTGCACGTGATCTGCGACCTTTCGCTGGCTTCGGAAAACGCTGTCTTCGGCCAGACGGGGCCGATTGTGGGCAGCTTTGACGGCGGGCTCGGGGCGTCGTACCTGGCTTCTGTTGTCGGACAGAAGAAGGCGCGGGAGATCTGGTACCTGTGCCGGCGGTATTCGGCGCAGGAAGCGTTGGAGATGGGGTTGGTGAACAAGGTGCTGCCGACGGTGGAGGCGCTGGAGGAGGAGGGCGTGGATTGGGCGCAGGAGATTCTGCGCAAGTCCCCGATTGCGATTCGCTTTCTTAAGGCAGGTTTCAACGCCGATCTGGATGGACAGACGGGTTTGCAGGTCCTAGCGGGCGACGCCACGATGCTCTTCTATATGACAGATGAGGGCAAGGAAGGGAGAGACGCTTTCAATGAGAAACGCAGGCCGGATTTTCGTCAGTTCCCTTGGAGGCCGTGAGGCGGTCAAGGAGAGCACCAGCAGTTGTTGACGTCTATCTGACCTGGAATTCGCGATCCCGTCATGTTGCCAGTCCACGAGGGCACCCACAAGGGGTGCCCCTTCGGTGGGATGGCTGGTTGGAAGGAAATGTCAGCGAGACCTGATAATGTACTCCCTCGTCAGAGTGGAATGAATTTCATATGCTTTCAATGATGAAAGACTGGTTGCGCTGGCGTGCGCTGGCCACTCCTGGCAAAGAGGCCGCAGTTTTTGAAGGGCGATCGGTCAGTTACGGTGAATTGGACTGTATAGTCGATGGTCAAGCCGCCGGCCTAGCGGCTCAGGGTATTCACCCGGGCGATAGGGTGGCGGCGTTGATGGAAAACAGCGTAGAGGCGATCGCCCTTATCCATTCTGTCGCCCGAATTGGCGCGATACTCGTGCCACTCAACACGAGGCTGACGGCCGTTGAGATTGCGCGGCAGTTGGGCTTGGTCAAACCTGCGCTTCTGGTGGTTGACCACGGACTGGGCGGCGCGGCCGGCGGCAGCAGGGGGTGGGGGCCGGCCGCGATGGCAGAGGTTCAGTCACTCCTGGAAGTGCCAATGCATACTGTGTCGCTGACAGGGCTGACGGAGGTCGAATCTTCAGACAGGAGAGGCGCGGACAGGAAATTGCAGGAGCCGCTTCAACAAGAAGAGCAGGTTCACTCGATTGTCTTCACGTCAGGCTCGACTGGGACACCCAAGGGTGTGCAACTCAGTTTTGCCAACCACTTTTGGAGCGCCACCGCCTCTGCATTCCGTCTGGGCGTTGGTCCGACAGACCGCTGGTTGAGCTGCATGCCGCTTTATCATGTGAGCGGTATGGCCATAGTGTTTCGTTCCTGTCTTTACGGCACGGCGATCGTGCTTCAACGTCGTTTCGAACTGGAAGAGTTTCAACGCAGCCTGCGCGAGGATGGGGTAACGCAGACGTCGCTGGTGCCTACGTTACTCCACCGGTTGCTGCACAGTTCTCCGGCGACGGAGTGGCCGGAGAGCCTGAGAACAGTTCTGATTGGCGGCGCGGCTGTCACGCCTGAGCTTTTGCAGACAGCCCTAGACGCATGCGTGCCTGTAACCCCGTCATACGGCCTGACTGAAGCTGCGACGCAGGCGGCTACAGCTTTGCCGGCGGATGTACGACGAAAGCCGGGAAGCGTTGGGCGGCCACTGTTGTTTACGGAGCTTTGCATCGCCGATGCGGATGGGAGTCCTATTGCTCAGGGCGAGATAGGGGAGATTCTGGTGCGCGGCCCGCAAGTGACCAAGGCATACTACCGCAATCCAGATGCGACTGCGTCAGCTCTGCGAGAGGGCTGGTTACATACCGGCGACATGGGCCGTCTTGACGGTGACGGCGACCTGTATGTTCTGCAGCGGCGAACGGACCTGATCGTAAGCGGCGGGGAGAACATCTATCCAGTCGAAGTGGAGTCGGTGTTACGGGAACATCCTGCGGTGGCCGACGTCTGCGTTGTCGGGTTGCCGGATGAGGAATGGGGACAGCGTTGTGCGGCTGCGGTGCAGCTTCATGGGGGGGAGAGCGTGTCCCGCGACGCGCTCCTGGCCTTCAGCCGGGGGCGGCTTGCCGGTTACAAGCAGCCTGCGGCCAAACATATTCGCTTCGTTGAGGCGTTGCCAGAAACCGCTTCGGGAAAGATCTCGCGGCGGGCAGTCAGTTCATTGTTTGAGGATATCACTCTAACGCAAAAGGAATGCCAATAATGATCAACCAGGAGCAGATTGACTATTTCAACGAGAATGGATACCTGCGATTCGGACGCGTGTTGGATATGACCGAAGTCGAGGAATTGCGCGCTGGGTTGGACAATGTAATCGCCATCGAAAAGGCCGGCGGCGATGACTCTGAAATAGAATTCAAGTTCGGGCACCGGCGAGGCGCGTCGATGGGGGGCGACGCCGCGGAGCAGCAGAAGCGGGTAATCGTTCAGTATGTGAATATGTTCAAGCGGGAGCCAATCTATGAGCGCCTACTCCACCACCCCGTGATATCGGGTGTGGCCTGCGCACTATTGAACACGCCGCGTGTGCGGCTGTGGCACGATCAGATCATCTCCAAGCTGCCGGAGGAGAACGGTCATTTTCGCTTTCACCAGGACTTCTATTTGTGGCCACTGAGAGAGCCGCGCATTGTAACTTGCTGGCTGGCTCTAGACGATGCGACGCCTGAGAACGGCTGCATGCACGTGGTGCCAGGGAGCCACAAGGATCCGCGGTTCGGCCTGGAGTCGTATGCGGCTGAACTGGCGGCGCGGGCTGAGGCCGAGGCAGAAGGACGCGAAATTGAGGAGACCGATAGGCAGAAGATGGCCTACGAACCCGCGTCGATTGGGAAGCCGGTCGAGTTGAAGGCGGGTGAATGCATGTTCCACCACTGCCTCAACTTTCACGCCACGCCGGCGAATGTGACCAACCGGCAGCGCCGCGCCCATGTCATGATATTCATGGCGGAAGGCGTCAGGGTCAAACTGGACCAGGCATCGGGCCATCCCTTGATTCCAAACTTCACTGTAGGAGACGGTGAAGAACTGGTGGGAGAAGGTTTTCCGCTTTCGGAGCCGGAGAGCGGCCGATGGGGGTGATATTCAAGCGGGCGGCAAGGGCCGTACCAGAATGCCGCTCCAGCCGCGTTGGCGGGCAGTCAGGTTGCGGGACAATCTGAGTGTCTGTGTCTACGACCCTGGTTCAATCGTACCATTTGCACAGTTGGGGCAGCAAAGGGGATCCTCCTGTCCTGCTCCTGCACGGATTCACAGGGCATGGAGGAAGCTGGGCCGGACTTGGGCAGAGGTTTGCGGCGGCTGGATACAATGTTCTGGCGCCGGACCTGCTTGGACACGGTCGTTCGGCTCACCCCAGTGATGCGACCCGCTACGGGATGGCCCACGCCGCCGCGGACCTGAATTCACTACTGGATGAATCGCCAATAGAGGCCGTCCATCTGCTGGGCTATTCGATGGGTGGGCGGCTCGGGCTTTTCTTCGCTCTCAGCTGCCCGGAACGAGTTCGGACACTGAGCCTAGTGAGCGCGTCGCCAGGTATCGCGTCGACTGCGGAACGGGATGAACGACGCGACAGAGACGATGCGCTGGCCGACCAGATCGAACGGGACGGTATTGGGGCGTTTGTGGACCATTGGGAGTCTCTGCCGATGTGGGCGAGCCAGCGGCGGTATCTCTCTTCGGAGCAGCACCAGCAGTTGCGATCGCAGCGTTTGCGGAACCTTCCTGACGGACTCGCAAACAGCCTCAGGGGAATGGGAACGGGCAACCAACCTGCTCTTCACGAGAAACTGCCCACGTTGTCGATGCCTACTCTGCTCATTGCCGGAGCCGAGGACGAGAAGTTCGCCGACATCAACCGGCAGATGGAGCGAAGAATTCCTCAGGCGCGTCTGGTCATCCTCCCTATGGCCGGTCATGCGGTCCAACTAGAGAGGCCGCGGGCATTTGAGCGGACGGTGCTTGAGTTTTGGCAGTCATATGAGGTTTCGCGACCAAAGGCGAGCAAGACATAACGGTATCGCAGTCGCCAATCCACTGTCCGGCGCGCCAGATTGAGATATCGCGCTGGCCAGGGATATAATTGCCGGACATCGTGAGCAGAGACGCCGACGTGCTGATGACAGGCTCACACCGACGGAAGATATATGGACCGAAAACGGCTGGGCGTTCAGTTTCTCTGGTCGCTGCTGCTGGCATTGCTGGTTTACATCGGGCTGATAGTATACGGAGACTGGCGTCAGTTGTCTGCACTGCTGGCCGATTTCCCGTGGAGATGGCTACCGCCTACGCTGGGGTTGACGCTGGTGAACTTCGGTGTGCGATTGCTGAAGTGGCACTGGTACCTACGTTTGATCCGGACGCCAATCAGTTTCGGCCAGAGCGCCCGCATTTACGGCATCAGTTTCCTGATGATGATGACGCCGGGGAAGGTGGGAGAGTTTGTGCGGGCGTTTATGGTACGCAACGTAAGCGGTGCGCCATTTTCGGTCGTCGCTCCGGTCGTGCTGGCAGAGCGGATGACAGATGGGCTGGCGATGATTTTGCTGGCCGGGCTGGGTCTGCTGGCGATTGACGATGGGAGGATCAGGATGGCGGCGATGACAGCGCTGCTGGTGATAGCCGTCATTATCATCGCAATACAGGTGAGGCCCCTGGCGTTGTGGTTCCTGGCGCTGGGTCACCGATTGCCGCTGGTGAATCGTGTTGTCGACAAACTGGCGGCGTTTTACGAGAGTAGCTACTTTCTTTTGCGGCCAAAATATCTCATTGCTTCGGTCCTGATCGGGGTCGTCAGTTGGGCTAGCCAAGGGGTCGGGTTTTACCTGATATTGCTTGGCTTTGGGGTGGAGGCGAGTGTCAGTTCCATGTTAGCGGCAGTCTCGGCCTTCAACATAAGCACAGTCGTGGGCGCGGTGGTGGCGACGCCGGGGGGCCTGGGGGGCGTAGAAAGTTCGTTAGCGGCCCTCAGCATTCAGTTGTTGGACCTGTCGAGACCGGCAGCTGCGGCTGCAGCGCTTGTCATTCGGTTTGCAACGCTATGGTTCGGTGTTGCCATCGGCCTCGTCAGTCTGGCCCTTTGGCCCCACCTTCTGACGTTTCAGAAAGGAATGGCTGTAGAGGAGCAGGAGGCCCGTGCATAGGAGTGCGGCTGCCCTTTTTTCTGCCGCGCACTGCCTGGATGGAAAGACGTTATGTGGAAAGTCGACCTACATTCGCACACAATCTTCAGTAAAGACTGTCTCACACGGACCGAGGACGCAATCGCCCGGGCGCGTGAAATCGGTCTTGATAAGCTGGCGATCACCGAACACGACAATCTGGCCGGCGCGTTGAGAGCCAAAGAGCTAGCTCCCGACTTGATCATTGTCGGTGAAGAGATTATGACTACGCAGGGCGAGTTGATTGCTTATTTCGTCAAGGAAGAGGTTCCGCGCGGTCTGTCTCCGCAGGAGACGATCGGCCGCCTGCGCGAGCAGGGCGCGGTGGTGGCCATTCCCCATCCCCTGGACTCTCTGCGAAATTCGGCGATGGGAATGGAGAGTGTGCTGGAGGTAATCGGCCTGGTGGACGCGCTCGAGGTGCGCAACGCGCGCTGCGTGCGGCCGCAGGACAATCTCGCCGCGCTAGAACTGGCGCAGGAGCACGGCCTGCTGGTTACGGCTGGGAGCGACGCGCACATTCCATTCGAATTAGGGTACTGCTACGTGGAGATGCCGGAGTTTGAGGACGATCCGGAGTCGTTTGTTGACGCGTTACAGCGTGCGAAGCCGATGGGGAAGGAGAGTCCATTCTGGCCCCATTTTTTTAGTACCTATGCGAAATGGAGGAAGCGAATCAGGCCAGTCGCGTACGGCGGCGTGCTCCACACTTATGGTAAAGGGAGAAGCAGAAACTGAGCCAGGGCAGGTCTCTTCGCGATAGAGGAAATGACGATGCGTTTCGGTGTCCGGCCTCTATGCCCCGGTGGGCTCCACATTCCAATTCTTCGGCGCGCGTAAGAAGCCCTCGACCTCTGTGAAGAGCTCTGGCGAGAGCAGATCTCTGAAGAAATACCAGTTGAAGACAGAGAGCTTGTTGTCCTGGAGTGAGGCGCGCAGAATCTCTACGGCATGGCGAAGGTTGCGGTGCAGGTGCTCCCGATGGCCGCCGATCCCCCATCCTAGCGCCGCCAGCCCCAGAACGAGTGGATCCCGCCGCGTATTCTGCTGTCCGAGCAGATTCAAAGCTACATGCAGTCCCTGGCGCAGTTCGTCCGAGAAGTCGCTACTGTCTGGGTTGGCCCCTTGTTCTGCGTTGTCGGTGGCGGAGCGGCCGGTGCCGTCCTCGTCGGACGCTGGGCGGGGCTGGAGGGCGTCCAGATAGTAGTGGGCCAGGATCCAGTCACCGACCGACGAGAGAGTCACATCTTCGAGGGGAACCTGTGTGACGCGCCTCCATTCTGTCGCAGCGCCCTGGGGGTCGCCGGAGTAGTAGCCGGACAGGCCGCGCCAGAATCCCTGGGATACGGATGAGCTTTCGCGGTTGAGCGCCCTTTGCGCCAAGCGGCCCTGGCTGTTCAATACGAGCGGGCGATAGAGCAGGTGCCAGCGGTCGCTATAGGCGTCGGACACTCTGGCAGCCATACCGAAAGCATCGGCAGCTTCTTGCCAGCGCTGCCTTTCCAACTCCACGCAGCTGCGCAGAAAGTGAAGGAGCCCAAACTGGAGTGATACCTGGTTGGTTTCGCTCTCACTGGTCAGCCGCTCTTTGACCTGAATCTGCACGTCTACGTCTTCGACGAGTGAGTCCGACAGGCCCTGTGAACGGAATAGACGCTGCAGCTCGGATAGCAGTGACTGCCTAACTCCGTCGGCTTCGTCGATCTTGTCGTCGTCGATCAGGATGGAGAAGAGTAACCAACGCAAGTCCACGTCGAAGGGAAGATCGTCCGACTCGGAGCGGACGATTCCGGCCGCTTCTTCGCAGCGGCCTTGCCACCAGTAGGCGCGTGCCTGGTTCTCCCGCCACAGTGACTTGGCGTCTTCGCTCAGGATCTCAAAGAGCGCGTCATCGATTGCGGCCATCTCTTCCAGCCGGTTGCGCCTGGCGTAGTAAGACTGCAGGCCCAGCACACTCTGATCCAGGATGCGTTGCAGCCTTTCGTCCTGGGCGTTTCGTCGCGCCTGCGGCAGAGCGGCCAGACGCTCGATCAAGAAACCGTACTTAGCCAAGGCCTCGTCGTTGCCCTGTCGTGAAAGGGCCACGGCCTCGGCGTGCAAGGCTTCCCAAGAACCCTTTAGCGCGGCTGCGCTGCCTGATGTGCGCGTGTCGGTAGTCATCGACATATTCTCGCTATGCGCAATTGGGTACTTTGCGCGAATTGTTGAGGCGCTGGCAGCGCTCGCCGGCCAAGTGATGCCGGCGATTCTAGCCGCCGATTTCCCGTTTTACGGTATTGAGAAGGGTGTCGGCCCGCAGCTCAGGCAGATTATAGCAGACGCCGCCCATTTGCTCGGCCAGGGCCTGTGCCAGCCCACGATCGAAGGCCATGTGCTCCATGTTGATTACGATGGTGCGGACGTCCTCGCTGTCGAAGAGGGAGGCCATTTTCATTGCCTCTTCCTGGGCGGGCATGCCGGTCATGCTTACGTTGCCGGCACCGTCGGTCAGCAGCATCACCAGCGGCCGGAGCTCCGGGTCGCGGCGCTGGGCGTTTTCGACTACCTGCCATGTTGCAAGGAGACCGCTACTGAGAGGCGTTTTGCCCCCCACGGGGAGATCCTTGAGGGCCCTTTCCGCCAGTTCGACGCTATTGGTGGGCGGCAGAACGACTCGAGCCTTGTCGCGCTGGAAGACGACCAGCCCGACCTGGTCCCGGCGCTGATAGGCTTCGACCAACAGGCTGAAAATGGCGCCTTTTGTGGCTTCCATCCGTTCGCTGGCCGCCATCGACCAGCTGGCGTCCACGACGAAGAGGATGAGATTGCCTGTACGGCGGACGCGGATTTTGCGCTGCAGATCGGACATGCGCAACTGCAAGGCAAGGTCGCTCTCCCCGCTTGCGTGCCGTTCCTTCTGGTGGGGGGCGGCGTTACGCAAGGTGGCGTCGAAGGCGACGTCTTCGTAATTTTCGTTGGCTGGACGCGCTTTAATGTAGCGGCCGCGCTTGCGGTCGGTCCGGCTGTAGGAGCGTTTGCCGGATTTTTCGCGCGTCATCTTGTCGAGCGGCGTATCGAGCTTACGTGCTTCGAAGACCTCACCGACGTCGACCGGTTTGCGGGCTCCCTTCTCGTCTCCGGGTGATGAACTCTGTTGGGGAGCTGCGTCCGGCTGTGCTACGCCGCCTTCACCGCTCTCCGGCGAGGAGTCTAGCTCCTCTGAGTCATCACCCTCTTCACTTTTTTTTCCGTTGTCGCCGCGTCGCCGTCCGCCTCTTCCATCGATTCTTCATTTTCCTCGGCTTCGGCGCGGGCCTGACGCATGTTGGCCTCGAGTTGCTCAGGTTGTAGCGCGGTATCCTGGAATGGCTGTTTCTTCATGCGGTGAGGAAGCGCCAGTTCTGCCGACATGAGGATATCCCTGTCGGTGATGGCATCTCGACCTTCAAATGCGGCCTGGGCTCGGGCTGTATTGAGAATGACGAGGTCGGCCCGGTGCCCGTCGACGCTGAAGCTGCTGGTGAGGGCGGCAATCGTGTAGAGATCTTTGTCTGTGTAACCGACGCTGTCATAGCGGCGACGGGCTTTTATGATTCGCTCACCCAGACTTTTTGCTTCGTCGGCAAAGTCTTCGAAGAAGCGGTCTGAATCCTGCTCAAAGCGCGTCCGCCGGCGCAAGATTTCCACGCGGGCGCGAGGCTCGTCGATGCCGACGACGTCAACGGCGTGTGCAAAACGGTCCAGCAGTTGGGGGCGCAGGTCGCCTTCTTCAGGGTTCATGGAGCCGACGAGAACAAAGCGGGCGGGATGCTGGACGCTAATGCCCTCGCGCTCGACGACGTTGACGCCCATGGCCGCGCTGTCCAGAAGCAGGTCGACAACGTGGTCGTCGAGGAGGTTTACCTCGTCGACGTAGAGGATTCCGCGGTTGGCGGCGGCGAGAATGCCTGGCTCGAAGTGGCGTTCGCCTTGACGAATTGCCTTCTCAATGTCCAGCGTGCCGACGACCCGATCCTCTGTGGCGCTGACGGGAAGGTCGATGAAAGGCGTGTTTCGCTGTCCGACTTTCAGTTCTCCATTGTGGGCCCCTGCCTCGCAGACATGGCAGAGACCGAGCGTGTCGTCCCGGTAACAGGCAAAGGGGCATCCATCTACCGCTTCGATTGCCGGCAACAGGGCAGCCAGGCCCCGGGCGGCGGTCGACTTGGCCGTGCCGCGTTCGCCCCTGATCAGCACACCGCCGA
>JAPPKT010000033.1 GCA_028819675.1 Caldilineaceae bacterium
TCGCCTTCCGTCGCGAGAAGTTTGTGCCCATGGGAGGGCCCGCGGGCGGGAACGGTGGCCGGGGCGGGAATGTTTATATCGTAGCCGACCCAAGGATGAACACGCTGCAACGGTTTCGGAGACAGGTCCATTTCCGTGCGGAACGCGGCAAGCACGGCGGCGGCACCAAAAAGGCGGGCGCGACCGGAGAGGACCTGCTGATCTCGGTGCCGGTTGGGACAGTCGCGCGCATCGCTGAAACTGACACGGTGGTAGCTGACCTGGTACGGGACGGGCAGCAGGCACTGGTCGCCAGGGGAGGTCGCGGGGGTCGAGGAAACGCTGCATTCAAGAGCGGGCGCAACCGGGCACCGCGACTATCTGAGAATGGCGAAGTGGGAGAAGCGCGCTGGCTGGAGTTGGAATTGAAGATCGTGGCCGACGCAGGGATTGTAGGGGTGCCCAATGCTGGCAAATCAACATTGTTGAGCGTCATCAGTCAAGCCACCCCCAAGATAGCTGACTATCCGTTCACGACGATTGTTCCCAACCTGGGCGTGGCGGAAGTGGGCCATGTCCAGATCGTGTTTGCCGACATTCCCGGTTTACTGGAGGGCGCGCACGATGGTGTTGGTCTGGGATTGGAGTTTCTGCGTCATGTTGAACGCAGCCGGGTACTGGTCCATCTGCTGGACGGAGCGAGCCCTGATCCGGCTGGTGACTACGAGGTCATCAACCAGGAGATGATGCTCTTCAACCCGATGCTGGCGAAGCGACCCCAGATGATCGTCCTGAACAAGATCGATCTGCCGCAGGCGCGGGAGATCCTGCCACGGTTACAGGAGGCGCTGGCCGCTACAGACAGCCCATTTTTTGCCATCAGTGCAGTGACCGGGGAGAACGTACAGCAACTCCTATACGAAGTAAAGGCACAGTTGGATAGACTGCCGGCGACGATCCCAACGGAGGAGGTGGAAGAGCTGCCGACGCTTTCGCCAGCGGAGGACGAACGCTCATTTCAAGTCACTCGTTTGGAGGAGGATCTTTGGCGGGTGGAGGGCGTTGCAATCGAGCGGGTGGCACAGATGACGAATTGGGACTACTACGAGTCCGGACTGCGGTTCCAGCGCATCCTGGGAGCGATGGGGATTTCCAATGCATTGCGGGAGCAGGGCGTTCGGGACGGAGATACTGTACAGATCGGAGTGGTTGAACTGGTGTGGGGATTTGAGAACGCGTTGGGAGAGTGACGGCGAGGTCAGAAGACAGGCTGCCATTGGTTTCTCATTTTGCATGAGAGCCAGGCGTTGGGGAAAGAGCTCGCGGCATGCGCCCCAGTTCAGTTGGGAGTGGGCTTTTGAAGGATGAATTCAAAAGACAGTAATGGCGGTATCAGGATTGGCATCTTCGGAGGCACCTTCGATCCGATTCATATAGGCCACCTGATTCTGGCAGAGGAGGCCCGGCATCAGTTGCGGTTGGACCGGATCGTTCTGGCGCCAGCCGGAGATCCTCCGCATAAGCCGGACAGTCCGATATCTCCCCTACATCACCGGTTGGCGATGTGCCGCCTGGCGGTTGCTGAAGACAACGAAATCAGCATCAGTCTTATTGATGCAGACCGCCCCGGTCCCCACTTCACATCGGATATGTTGCGGCTACTCCGCAAGAGGGCCGGGTCGGAGGCGCAACTCTACTTTCTGATGGGGTTGGACAGTTTGCGGGATCTGCCGACCTGGCATGAGCCTGAATGGCTGGTGCACAATTGCCGGCTGGTTGCTCTACGCCGCCACGATGTAAAGATCGACTGGGCCAAGCTGGAGGCGGAACTGCCCGGCGTGCGAGAGCGCGTTATTGTGCTGGATATGCCTGAATTGGATATTGCCAGCAGCGATTTGCGGGAACGGGTCCGATCGGGTCAGCCGATTCGTTACCAGGTTCCCCGGGAGGTTGAACGATACATACGTGAACAGGGTTTGTACCGGTCGTAAGGGCAGAGTCGAGGTAGGAACTGCAGGAGCCTTTCCCCTCGGATAGACTTTCCCTTGTGGTCAATCATGGGTTACGAAGTCATGCGGCGCGGCATTGAGAATCGGTGTCGCGTAGAGTTCGACGCCCAACTGCTCCAGCGCCTTCAGAAACTGATCGTCTTCGATCATGCCGAACTGATCAGTTGTCAGATCTCTGAGCAGTTCGGCACTTACGTGCTTGGAGCTAGGCGGCTGCGTGACTTCCAGATCGGGGGTCACTCCCTGACCCTTGATCAGATTGCCATCGGGTGTGAGCCAGTTGGTCACTCCCAGGAGGATTGCTGATCCGTCGCTGAGGCCAAACTGGTTGAGCACGGTTCCAGTACCAAAGGTTGTTTCGCCGATCAGTAGGGCGCGTTCGTTTTCTTTGAGGGCGCCTGCGGTAATTTCGCCGGCACTGGCCGTGCCTTCGTTAATCAGGACGACCAGCGGCATTTCCCTGGCATAGCCCAGGCCGCGGGAGCGGTGGACGGTCTGATTCTGGTGCGCGTCCGTTTCAATCAATATCAGATCGCCCTTGGGCAGAAACTGGCTGTTGGCCTGAATGGCCTGCTGCAAAAACCCACCCGGATTATTTCGCAAGTCCAAAATGATGCCTTGGTTGGTTTGAGCTTCTGAAATCTCGCGGAGAGCGATTTCCAATTCCCTGTCCACACTAGCGGTAAATTGCGAGATTTTGATATAGGAAATGTCGGTGTTGGGGATTGGGCTCCAACTCACGCTCGGCACCTCAATCCGGGCGCGAGTGATCAACACTTGCAGGGGTTCCTGGACTTCAGGGCGACGGACGGTCAGGACGACCTCGGAATTTGCCGGGCCGCGAACGAGAAAGATAACCTGATCCAACGATTTCCCTTGGACTGGATTACCATCCACTTCCAAAATCACATCGCCGGCCAGAATGCCCGCCTGTTCGGCGGGTGAGCCGTCAATTGGGGCTACGATCAGAACCTCGCCTTCTTCCATGGAAACATAGGCGCCGATTCCTTCGAAGGAGCCTTCAAGGCTAGTTTGGTGCAACCGTACGGCATCTGGGGAGAGGAAAGTTGTGTGGCCCTCATCACCCAAAGAGGCAAGCATTCCTTCGATAGCGCCGTAAGTCATGGCGGCGAAGTCGACCCGCTCGCGGTCGACAAAGTGGGCAACGACGTAATCCCAAGCCTCCCAAAAGATGATGAATTGAGAGGGACGCTCCTCAGCGGCCATCGCTGAGCGGATTGAAAAGCCGGAAATATTGCCGCCGACAAATGCCAACGCCATCAGCCAAAGGATCACTGCAGACAGTGCAACCCGCCTGGCAAATCTGATTCGGGCTGGTCGTTTCATTCCATAGGTTCCATTGATGCGCTCGGCGAGACTTGCCCTTGAAGACTGTAAGTGACAGTCGCGGATTGACTAAGTTCTATTGAAAGCAACATTAAAAAGTATCGGTTAAGCATGCGGTTTTGGCAAGCAAAGGAAGGGGTTTCCGGCCTACGTTGGGACTACGGTGTGCCTATGATTTTTGTCCATCATTTGACCAGCAGTTTACAGCTTGAGTAGGGGCGAAGTCAGGGAGTGAAAATGGGGTTAGGAGAGAGGGTGGTTATCGGGTGGATCACCGTTTTGGGGTAGGGGTACAGTCCATATCCAGGTCGGAGTCCCAGAAGCCCTGAAATGGCCTACTGCAAACCGACGGTGAAAGAAACTGTCCCTCAATCGAGGCAGCGAACCCGGCAGCCCGATCAAGGGACAGTTTTCATTGCGTATTAGGCTGTGTAGAGCATTCCCTGTTCCAAGTCCGGCGGCCGTTTAGAAATAGTGTGTCACATGGCGCCACACTATGCCGGCAGGAGACAGGAGTTGGAGCAGGGCTGCACCCCACGCGCCTTGAAAATTGGGGCAAACCGCCAGCGGTTGCGCACTCCTTGCAATGAGCTTGGCAACGCCGACGGTTACGAACCCCTTGCTTCGCTTAGTTCATGCTGATCGAAATCGAGCCAGAATCCTGAGCAACACTGACGCTGGCCGGGAGCATGATGTTCTGGGCCAAGACAGCGTTGATCTGCGCATTGACCGGAGCGAGCAGAGCGCCACCCACAGCCAAGCCGCCGGCGCCGGCCGACTGGAGATCAACCATCAGATGACCGTCGCTCACCATCAGGTTGCCGACGAGGTCGAGGGTGTTGCCCATCATGCTGACGCCGTCCTTCAAAGTGACGCGGAAGTGCATGGCATCGGGCTCAATCCAGACCATTACGGAATCGACCGGCTGATTCGGACCACTGTTGGCTTCGAGAGCCTTTGTCACGTAGCTGCTGAACTCAGACTCGCTCAGCATGACCTCGCCCATGGTCAGTGCGCCAATCAGGGCATCCTGGGCCGACAGGGCCGCCTCGTGAGAGATCTCAACGTCTCGGTCGGGCGGAGCGGCCGGCGCGGTGCACGCACTAAGGACTACCAGCAGCAGAGACAGTACAACGAGTGAAATGAGTGGGGTTCGTTTGTTCATGGTTCTGTTGCTCCTTGAGAGAATTGGGTTAAGGGATCTTTACTCTTGATCTCATCATAAATTGATAGAGAAACAATTAAATGATGACCATGAGCTATATCGTCTCACAAGAACAGAGCAAGTGCAAATCCGAAAAAAGCGGAACGGCGGCCTCGGGATCGACTTCTTCTCAAACTCGTCAGGGAGGCTGAAATATGGGTAAGCGGTCCTATTTTCTCACAAGAACAGATCTTGTACAAGTCGAAAAAAACAGGGGACGCCTACTAGAACGTGCCACTCTTTCTTCGAGCCTACCGGCTCCCGAAATCGCGGTCTTGCTTCTGCCAACTCTTTGATGACTGTGTGATCTCCGCAGGAGATTGGCGCCGGGTTGCGCCTAGGGAGAGTTCATCACGCACAATAATACACTTGACGGGCAAGGCTGTCAAACCTGAAAATCCCGAGGGTGAAAACGGCGTACTGACAGGCGCCTGACCGCTACAAGTCATTCGATTCCGATGCCGGCTCATGGTTGAGTATGAGCTGACTGACCTTAGCGGCCAGTCTGAGAGGAATTGTACTCTTGGCGGAAAACATTGTCATATGTGTTTCTCCACCATACTGCAATCGCCCGGATATTCAATTTCGATGGTGATGTGTGTAAGGTGCAGCCCGTCCAACTCTTCGCGCGCCCGCTGTTTGATCTCTCGAATCTCGTCATGGTCGGCTGACTGGTTGACGACGAGATGGGTGGACAGTACGTGATGGTCGCCGTCGAGAGACCAGAGATGGGTATGGTGTGAGTCTTCGACGGCGTCAATGTTGCGCAGGCGCTGGTCCAGCTGCAACAGGTCAACTCCTTCTGGGGCTGCCTGTAAGAACAGTTCGGCCGTCTTTTTCAGGTGTCCCAGGACATTGTAGAGTATGTAGAGGGTGATGAGGAGGGACAGAATCGAGTCCAGAATGTACAGATCGACGAAGAGAAGCGTGATACCGACAATGAGGACCGCGACCCATCCGAGAACATCTTCCAGCAGGTGCCACATGGCGACCTTGGCATTCATGGTGCCGCCGCCTTGCAAGCGCCATACGGCCGCACCATTTACAGCGATGCCGCCAAGCGCAAGCAGGATCATACCCGGAGCGTTGGTGACTTCCGGGTTGAGGAGGCGCGGGATCACTTCTGACAGGACAAACAGTCCACCAGCGATGAGAACTGCGGCATTGATGAAGGCGGCGAGCAAAGAGAGGCGGCCGTACCCATAGGAGTAGCGCACCGGCGCCTCACTGGCGGCGTGCTTCTCCAGTCCCCAGGCCATGCCCAGTGCAATCGAGTCGCCAAGGTCGTGCAAGGCGTCGGAAAGGATCGCCACGCTGTTGGTCAGGTATGCGCCGATGAATTCTACGACCGTGAAGCCCAAATTGAGGAGAAACGCAGTGCGCAGGTTGGCCGAATCACCGTGATGGTGGTGATGAAGGTGATGGCCTCGGCCGTGTTCATGGACGTGTTCATGGCCATTCTTGTCGTCGTGTTTGTGATAGAGACTGTGCCCTTGACCCATCTGAGGCCCCCTAGACCCAAAGCGTCGCGAACGAAGCGGGTTGAGCGACGGCGATTGCAGACCAATGTTGCACTAACCGGACGCTTTTGACCAAAAGCTGCGCACACTCTCGCCCTGAAAATCTTAAAGGCTAAAATGCCCCATTTGGAATAGTCGCCAGGGGCGAGCAATGGGAAGAATTTGGCTGAGTGCCAGCCCAGATCAGGCCAAGAATGGCACTGGGCGGAATTGCCAGTACTGGATTCCGGCCGGTGGCAATGCAGGCAAGTGGGGCGGTATGGGCTTAGCGGCTTGACGTCGTCGCCTGCGATGTCTATGGGGCGCGGGAGTTCCGGCGGCAGAGGCGTCGGGTGGGCAACATCAAGTGTTGGTTAATCAGAACAGGGGCGGGATTGCGGCGCGGGGCTGGGCCAGAGCGTACTGTCTCACGCTTTGGTTGCCTCGTCTCCTTTACGTTTGCCGAGCAAGCGCCGAGCGTCGCGTAGGCTGAAGAACAGCAGCGCGGCCGCACCAGTCAGACTCAGCAGGAGGACAAGCTGCAGAAAGGCCACAATTTCCATTTTGACTATCCGAATCGTTTGTATCCGAAAGGTGATCGACTGACAGTGAGATATTGGCCGAGTGATCAACAGCGTAAACTTGGGGGTGATGAATAGTATAGCACGGTGGATCGGGATACGCGCTTGAGTTTGTGCACGTATTTTCGCTGTAGGGGTAAAGAGAAACTCGAAGCGGGGTTAACTGTCGATTTAACCAAGGTTAAAAGCACAGAGGGGTTTAGAAAAGAGACAGCTGGCCGCTATCCTCCTCGCCGGCGGGCCTTACAGTCGTGGGATTCCAGTCGGGGAGGGGCAGATACTGGCCGACCCGGTTGCGCAGGCGGCGAACCGATTCCGGGGCATGGCCTTCGAAGGGGTTGTGGACGTAGCAGTATACGTCTGTGCCGACCTTGAGCAGGTCGGCGATGCGTATGGCCCATTTGTCCAACAGTTCGTCCTGTGGGCGCCTGATGCGCTTGTCATCGGGCAAAGGGTCGCGGTCGTTGCCGATAAGGCGAAGGTGGAAGGGAATGCCTGTGCCGGTACTGTCGGCGGCGGCCTGCCAGTTGGCATAGGTATCGGGCTGACCGGTGCGCTCCACGACAACGAAGCCGACCGCCCTTTCCAGAAGGAAACGGGCGAAAGCGGTAGTCATGAGATCGAAGGCGCGGACTTCGACAGAAAGGGAGACCTCCGGGGCCATGGTTGCCAGACTGTCGATGAAGTTGGCCAGGCGGCGACCGTCGCTGGTGCGGGTAAAGGACGCTGGGAATTGGATGAGGCCGGGGGCGGCTGCGGGTCCGAGCGAACGCAGGACATCCAGGTAGGCAGCTGTTGTCTGCTCCGAATTCACCAGTCTCTTTTCGTGGGTGATCTCACGGGGGGCTTTCAGGGAAAAGGTGAACTGTTCGGGGGCGCTTTCGAGCCAGCGCAGCAGGGTCTTGGGCACAGGCAGGGCGTAGAAGCTGGTATTGGCTTCGACGCTGTTGAATTGCGCGGCGTAGTAGCTGAGTTGCTGGTCGGCCGGCGTTTGGGAGGGATAGAAGCCGCCGCGCCAGTCAGGAAAGCTCCAAGAAGAGGTTCCGATGTGCAAGGAGCCAGTGATTTCGGTCTTCATTTGCTTCTCGTTCGGGGCTGAGACGGACTCCGGGCGGCCGAAAGGCAGTGCCATTTCACTGATGGCAATTTGTTATGTGCAATATGCACAAAAACAGGTTTTCAATTTCATGCAGGATGGGCAGTGGAATCTCTCTTTCGATCGGGTATCCTTGCTCGCAATGGCTGGCTTGCGAGGATTCTGATGCGCCGGCACTACGCTCAGGGAGCGTACAGCTGTGTTATTCAGTAGTGGAATCACAAGCCCTAATGTTTGGATTGGCTCAGTTTCTCCACGGGGTACGCGGGCTGCAACTAAAGCCAGGGGAGCGGCTGCCGCGGCACAAGTGGAGAAGGTGGGCAGTATTATTTCAGGTCTCACTTGAGGAAGGAGAACTTTTCGATGTTACTGTTTGTACGTGCAATGAAACACGGCTCGAAGTTGCGGGCGATACCGCTCGCCGTTCTTGGGCTGCTTGTCTTCGCCCCATCGGCATTTGCTCAGGATGCGGCGCCGTTTACAACAGATGAAGTTGCCTATTCGATTGACAACTTGATCCTGTTTGTCTCTGCGGTGCTGGTGCTGTTTATGCAGGCTGGCTTCGCAATGGTCGAGGCGGGTTTCAATTCGGCCAAGAATACCGTGAACATTATGTTCAAAAACATCATTGACCTGGCGAGTGGTGTTTTCTTCTATTTCCTGATTGGTTACAGCATCATGTACGGTGCGCCGCTGCTCGGGGGATTCCTGGGGTTCAATGGGTTCGGAATCTCAATGGATACGCCGGAAGCGATGGCTGGCAATCTCAACCCCCAGGTTGACTTTCTGTTCCAGGTGGTCTTCGCAGCAACGGCAGCCACGATTGTGTCTGGCGCCGTAGCCGGTCGCATGAAGATATCGGGCTACTTGATCTACAGCATTATCCTCACCGCCATTATCTACCCTGTAAGCGGCTATTGGAAATGGGGTGGGGGATGGTTGGACCAGATGGGTTTCTATGACTTTGCCGGTTCGTTGGTAGTTCATGCCGTGGGCGGTTTCGCGGCGCTGGCCGCGGTCATCGTGCTCGGTCCGCGTATTGGGCGCTTCGGCGGCGGTTCGACCAATCCGCTGCCGCCCAGCAACATGGCGATGGCAGCGCTGGGCGTCTTCATTCTGTGGGTTGGCTGGTACGGGTTCAATCCGGGTAGTCAGCTTGCCTTCACGGGTGCGGTCAATACGGATGCGGTCATGCTGATCGCGACCAACACTACACTGGCAGCCGCAACAGGAACATTGCTGGCAATGGTCTATGGCTGGGTCAAGACGGGCAAGCCGAACCTGAGCTACACGCTTAACGGTGCCCTGGGCGGTCTGGTCGGCATTACGGCAAATTGTGATTCGGTCAACAACGTCGAGGCGCTGATCATAGGCGCTGTGGCCGGCGTGCTGGTGTGCGTAGGCATGGAGGCGCTGGAGAACTTCAAGATCGACGACGCGGTTGGCGCGTGGCCGGTACACGGGCTGTGCGGAATCTGGGGCGGAATTGCCACCGGCATCTTCGGAGGCCACCCGATTGTCGCTCAGATCGTGGGTTCGATCGCGATTCCGGTGTGGGCTTTTGTTGCAGGTTATATTCTCTTCACAGTCATCAAGGCGCTGGGGGTGCTGCGCGTATCCCCGGAGGAGGAGCAGGCTGGTCTGGACCTTTCCGAGCATGGCGTGGGCGCCTATCATCTGGTTGGCGAAGAGCCGGGCTAAGCCCTTCTGGTACATAGGGGGATCGGATTCCCCAGCTTTTGCCCAGAGCCATGTAATTCCAGGGCGAATAGCGGTTCCGCTGTAGGAAAGCAAATAGAAGACTGACAGGAAGCGTCCCACTCGCATTCGAAACCGTGCGAGTGGGACGCTTTCTTGCCCTCAGCCTCTTTCTTGCCGAGGCCGGGCCAATGAGAATTCGTGCCGACTGACCTCCTGGCAGCGCGGATTGGTGCGAATCTGATTTGGGGTCGAGGCAGTCTGGCGCGGGAATCATGCCAGCGGTGGCTGGCGTTGTTTATCGTCTTTGGGCGAGAGGCATTGCAGGCGCCAGGCCCGGCCGTACGATGGCGTCCGTCGGTTGGGGCCGGTGCGAGGGCAGGCACAAGGCCGGCACCTGCGGGGATCTGATGGGACTGGGCGGGACGTGGTCTGGCTGGACACCTTGGAATAGGCACCTGTCACCAATATCG
>JAPPKT010000381.1 GCA_028819675.1 Caldilineaceae bacterium
GTGTCGATATTGGTGACAGGTGGCTAATCGAAGGTGTCCAGCCAGACCACGTCCCCCCAGTCCCATGGGATCCCCGCAGGTGCCTGCCCCGCCCCCGCCCCAACTGACGGACTCCACCGTACGGCCGGGCCCGGCGCCTGCACTGCATTTCGCCCAAAGACGGTAAACAACCCCGGCCACCGCTGGCGCCGATTCCCCGCCAGCCTGTTCCTACCCCAAAATCTGGGATGCACCCATTTCGACTATGTGAGCGATACCCTGGATCGCACAACATTGCCCTCCCAATCGAGCAACATCCATTCCTTGTCGCGAGAGAAGTAGAATTCGCCTGTCGAGGGCCAGTCGCCTTTCCCTTATGGAGGCATTTGTCGGTGTGCATTGCGCGCCAAACTGGTGTAGGATACCCCTATTCGGTCCACCACGACTCCAGTGGGCGCAGAAACGCCGCTGTTCCAACCACAGACGAACGCAGAGTAAACACCACAATGCACATCACCGACAGCGGTACCCTCAGCCGCGGCCAGCCCGGTACATCCCGCGCTATCCTCACCTTTCCCACCGTCATCTCCCTCGACAGTGGTACCCTCTTGGCCACCTACCGCACCGGCACCACCAAAGATTCGGACGACGAGACCGTTGAATTCGTCCGCTCGACCGACGGCGGCCGCACCTGGAGCGAGCCCTGGAAACCGGTCGAAAACCCCACACTGGATGGCCTCTACGGCTCGCTGCGCGTCATCTATATGACCGAACTCTCTCCCGGCCATCTGCTGGGCGCATCCATGTGGATCGACCGCACCACCTGGCCCGGCGGCGGCCTCTTCAACGAGGAGACCGAAGGCTGCCTGCCCATGCAGGTACTCCTCGCCGACTCGCATGACGACGGCCAGACCTGGTCTCCCTGGCGGCTCGTCCCCATGCCCGACGAGATCGGACCCCCCAGCCTCACCGCGCCCGTTCTCATGCTGGCCGACGGCTCACTGGCATTGAGCATCGAGACCAACAAACACTACCAAGACGCCTCGCCCTGGATGCAGAAGGTCGTCTTCATGCACTGCCATGATCGTCAGATTTCGTCCTCAAACCCAGGCCAGGAAGGTGAGCTGGCCGTGGACCCGAACTGGGCAGAACCAGTTGTGGCCGGCAAGGATCCCAGCGGCCGCATCTTCAACTGGGACCTGCGCTGCGGTGTCGCCCCCGATGGACGCGTCGCCACCTTTTCCTGGACCTACGACACGGTAACAGCCCGCTACCTGAACATCCACCGCCGCATCAGCACCGACAGCGGCCGTACCTGGACCGGCGCCGAAGACCTCGGTTTCGCCGACCAGGCCGCACGACCAGCCATGCTCGCTGACGGCCGCGTCCTCCTGCCCTACGTGGACAGGTTCGGCAGCCGCTCAATCCGCGCCCGTCTTGCCCCGGCCATCGACGCCCCTTTTGATCCGTCAACCGAGGTCGTAATCTACAGCCAGGCACAAGACCCCGGCGATCAGACCGGTAGCACCAGCGAACTGCTCAGCGAAATGAGTCTTTGGACCTTCGGCCTGCCCTATGCTGAGACCCTGGCCGACGGGACAGCTCTGGTTGTCTACTACGCGGGAACAGACGAAGCAATGGACATACACTGGACCAGGATCGATCCCGGTCCAGCCTGACCCAGCCGGCTACCAAACCAGCGTCGTATCCGCCGGCGCAATTCATGCTGTCACACAAAGGAATCGACATGCGCAAGAGCAAGATGCTTCAGAAGTTCCGCAACGACGGCTTTGCCCGCGTCTGCGGCCTCGGACACTACCTGCCCTTCTACATCCGTTACGCCGCTCACTACAACTTTGACGGCATCTGGTTTGACCTCGAACATCGCCCCATGGACGCCCGCGAGGTTCAAGCCATCATCATGATGTGCTACCATAACGACATCGACTGCATGGTCCGCCCTCCAACCCTGGAGCGAACCAAACTTTATCGATACTTGGAGGACGGTGCCAGCGGCTTTCTCATGCCCCTGATCTCAGACCCGCAGACCGCCTCCGACGTGGTCCAGGCCGTCAGGTTTCCACCGCTCGGCAACCGCGGCATGGACGGCGCAGGTCTGGATGCGGATTTCGGTATCGGGGCCTGGAATCCTGAGAGCAACTACAACGCCGACTCCAACCGCGAGACCTTCCTCATCACACAGGTCGAAACCCTCCAGGCAGTGGCCAACGCCGAGGAGATCGCCTCTATCGACGGCATCGACGGCCTGTTCATCGGGCCCGCCGATCTTTCACTGCGTATCGCAACGCAGGGAGATGGTCAGATGTCGATGGAAAAAGCGATCGATACCGTCGCCGCCGCGGCCGCCAAGCATGGTAAGATTTGGGGCATCACCGCCGCTTCCGTCGAAGAAATCAAGCGCTATCGCGATCAAGGCGCGCAGATGGTCCCTTGGGGCGGAGACTTCAGTCTGATGAACGTACTCAAAGATTGTAGTGAAGACCTGGACGGCGTGCCCGGCGCATGACACCGCCTTCCAAGCCCACCTGGTGACATTTGTGAAAGGCTGAAAAGCATGAAAATAGCTATCCTGCATGGCCCGCGCGATTTGAAAATCGAGGATCAGGAACTGGATGTCAGCCGGCTTGCCGACGACGAAGTCTGGGTGAAGACCCGCATCTCCGCGCTCAAAATCGGCACCGATCGCGGCAACTACGAAGGCGCAGACCAGGTTCCCGGTGCACCAGGCTATCCGCGCTGGGTCGGCGACAGCAATCTGGGCATCGTGCAGGCCGCCGGCCGCAAGGTCACACGCGTCAAGGTCGGCGACCGCATCGTAACCCGCGCACCGCACCAGTCCGAATACATCATGTCCCAGTCCGAAAGCCTCGTCGTCATCCCGGACGGAGTCGCCGACGAGGACGCTGTCTATGCTCACCTCTATGCGCTCAGTGCCCACTGCTATCACAAGGCCCACTTCCGCCCCGGCGAAAACGTGGCAGTCGTTGGCGTCGGCGTCCTCGGACTGGGTGCCATCGCTCTGGGCCCCCTCTTCGGCGGTCGCGTCGTCGGTATCGCCAACAGCCCCGTCCGCATGGAAATGTCAGACAGGATGGGTGCACACGCCAACTTCCTCTACAACGATCCCGACCTCGAGGCCAAACTCGACGAATTCACCCGCGGCCAGGGTATCGACCTCGTCATCCTCACCGCCAACCCTTGGCCCGCCTTTCGCACCTCCATGCAGATCGTACGCCCTGGCGGCCGCGTCTCTGTCGTCAGCCTGCTCGGCCGCGGCGAACCGCCGCTCGACTTCAACCCGCTCGCCATGGAGCTGTTCTACAACAAGGGTACCTCTCTGATCGCTGTCTCCCAGCGGGCCGGATATCTCTATCCCGATGGCGGCTCCGATCCCTACAATACTGCCGACCGCTACGCCTGGGACAATATCGCCGATCACGTCGTTTCCCTCATGGCCGGCGGGCTGCTCGAACCGAGCCGCCTCATTACCCACCGCTTTCACTACAGCGAAATGGTCGAGGCCTACGAAATGGCCTACCATCGCGAAAAGAACATGCTGGGCGTGATCTTCAACTGGCAAGAATAGAATCCGATCTCGTGTCGCGGACCAAGTGCCCGTCGATGCGCATCACGGAGGCCACCATGACCTCTTTCCCAAACGCGGCCCAACACGATGTCTCACGCTCCCTCGACCTCTACGACCAGGCCGGCGAACTGATCCCCGGCTGGACACAGCTCATCAGCCGTCGCGCCGACCAGTTCGCCCACGGCGTCAGTCCCATCTATGCCCAGCGCGCCAAAGGGTCTCGCTTTATCGATGTCGACGAAAACGAGTATATCGACTGGATGAACGCAGTTGGCGCCATAATTCTGGGGCATGCCGATGATGTCGTGGACGCCGCGGTCAAGGAGCAGATCGACCGCAGCAGCCTCTTCTCCGCCAACAGTCCACTCGAAATTGAACTGGCCGAGGAACTCAATGACACCATCCCAAGTTCCCAGATGGTGCGCTACTGCAAAGGCGGTGGCGATGCCTGCGCCATGGCCGTGCGCATCGCCCGCGGCACCACCGGCAAGGACAAAGTCCTATTCTGCGGCTACCACGGTTGGCACGACTGGTACCAGGCCGCCAACTTCGGTGTCGACCCCGAGAGCGGCGAATTCCCCTTCGCCGGCATCGAGCCCATAGGCGTGCCCAAAGCCCTCGAAGGCACCGTCATCCCCTTCATCTACGGTGATCTGGAGATGCTTGCCTCCCTCCTTGATGAACACGCCGGCGAGGTTGGCGCCATCATGATGGAACCGGCCCGCTCAGAGCTGCCGCCCCCTGGCTACCTCGAATCGGTAAAGCAGCTGGCCGCCGACCACGGCGTCGTCCTCATCTTCGACGAGGTCTCCTGCGGCTGGCGTATCGCTGTCGGCGGCGTGCAGGAAGCCGTCGGCGTAACACCCGATATGACTGTAGTCGCCAAGTGCATGTCCAACGGCTACCCCATGGGCGCCGTCGTCGGCTCCCGCGAGGTAATGGAGCCGGCCAAGCATATGTTTATCTCCAGCTCCTACTGGAGCGACAACATCGGGCTGGCCGCCTCGCTCACCACCATTCGCGAGCTCAAGCGCCGCGAATCGCCCCGGCGCTTCAAAGAAATCGGCGAAAAGCTGCGCACCGCCCTCAATCAGGCCATCGAGGAGTCCGGCTTGGACGGCGCCTGCACCGGCCTGCACACAAATCCATCCGTTACCCTCAATACGCCCGACGACGTCGATCCTCGCAAGGTCTCTACCCTCTTCATCCAGGAGATGGCCAAACGCGGTGTGCACACCTACATGAGCTTCAAGGCCTCCCTCGCCCACACCGATGAGGATATTCGCCTGACCGGTGAAGCGGCTGCAGAGGCTCTTCAGGTCGTACGCGCCGGTTTGGAAAATAGCAATATCGACGACCTGCTCACCGTGAATCTCAAAAAGGAACCCTTCCGCCGTCAAGTCCGATAGGACGACGCCTTAAGAGGAAGTCTCGCACAGGCTATAGGCTACTGGATACCTGCCATGTTTTCGCACGAATTCAAAGAAGTCGATCAGCAGTTCCTCGAAAGGGAGGTCCTCCCCTTCCTGCCCGACCGCATCATCGACGCCCACGCGCATCTCTTCTGCCACGAGCACTATCCGGACGGTGGACCCCCCGCCGGGCTTGCAACCACGCCGCCCCGCCTGGGCTTGGCCGAGTTCGAACGGTACTCGGAGTGGCTCCATCCGGGAGGACGTGTCGTAGGCGGCCTCTTCTTCGGACTTGTCTTCCTCGGCGACCGTCAGGCCAACAATGAATTCATCGCCGCAGAATTGCAGGGCGATTCGCCATTGGCGGCCAAATCGCGCGGCCAGATGATCATCTCCCCCGACATGGACGCCGAGACCATCCTCGACGAAGTCCGCCGCCTGGGCATGACCGGCCTGAAATGCTACCACACCATGGCCCCGCTGAATCCGCGCCTGGGCACGCCCGAATCCGGCGCCGGCTCCTACACCGCCGCCGACCCGACCTGGACCGCGCCCATTGAGGCCTATCTTCCCGAGGAACATGTCGCCGCAGCCAACACGCTCGGGCTGACAATCACGCTGCACATGGTGCGCGATCGCGCCCTCGCCGACCCGGTCAACCAGGCCACCATCCGGCGCTACTGCGAGTCCTATCCCAAAATGCAACTGATCCTGGCCCACGCCGCCCGCGGCTTCAACCCCTGGCATACCATCGAAGGCATCGAGAGCCTGCGCGGCCTCGACAATGTCTGGTTTGACACGTCCGCTGTGACCGAGGCCGGCGCATTCGAAGCCATCGTTGAGACCATGGGCCACGAAAAACTGATGTACGGGACCGACTTCCATGTCAGCCACACGCGCGGCCGCTGCGTTGCCATCGGCGACTCTTTCCACTGGCTCTACGCCGATGAAATGGACCTGGGCGAGAAGCACATCACCCTGCAGCCGGTTCTCATCGGCCTTGAATCCCTGCGCAGCCTCCGCCTCGCCTGCGACCGGCTGAAGCTGACCGAGCGCCAGGTGGAGGACATCTTCTACGGAAATGCAGCCGCACTCCTGGATATCGAGTAAGGAGGAGGATAATGCAGGTACTGTCCCCGCCTGAGCAAATTGATTTCGCTCACAACAAGCAACTGCTCAACCGCTACCGCTTCATCGAATATGAGGCGCTGCGCATTCTTGCCGCCTGGCTTCCCGCCACCGCCAACATGGACTGGAAACTGGCAATGGGCCGCCTGCTCTGGGAAGATGCCCAACACGTTCAGCATCTCTTCCAGCGCCTGCGTGAAATCCAGACGCCTGCCTTCCGTCCGCCCGGTGACGACGCGCTCGAACACCTGATGGCCGAAGCCCTCCACGCACCCAACGAAGCCGACCTCCTGGCCGGCCTCTTTCGCGTCATCAAGCCGGCCCTGGTCGACACCTACCGCTGGCACTGCGATCAGACCTTCGCCAATCCCGACGCGCCGACACTCTACGCCTTCAAACACATCTTGATCGACGAAGAGCTGCAACTCGCCTGGGCAGAAGAGGCGCTAGCGGACCATGCACCCGGCGAATGGGAAACCTATATCGCCGACCTGCTCGCGGCTGCCGGAGGCGTCTCCGGCCGCGAAGACCGGCGCCAGAGGCCGGCACCAGCCCTGAGCCGCAAGAAATTCGATTGCCCCCGCGACGCCGCCCGCGACAGCCGCTTCAGCCTTGTCAATCGCGACGCCGGTAAACGGATTACCGACGTCGATCATGCGACACAGCGACTGCGGGATTTCGAAAGCTATAGCCAGGAGATGCTCGCCGCCGAAACCGTCGCACTCATTATCCACCTGTCACCCGACATGCCCTGGGCCTTCACCTACGACAGCGCCCGCCATTGCTACGACGAGACCCGCCACTGTAAACTGGGCATCGAATGGCTGGCTCAGCACGGACGCGACTATACCAAGGTCCCCCAGAACACGCGTATCTACACCTGGCGCAGCCAGTACGACGCCGCCACCCAATACTGCCTCCTCACAATGGGCAACGAAACGCACGCCTTCCCCCACCGCCACGTACAGATGGCCGCCTACGCCGAAACCGGCGACCGTCTCTCCGCCCAGTTCGTCAGCTACGACATGGCCGACGAACGCCAGCACGTCGCCTTCGGCCATAAATGGCTGCCGCAGCTGATGACCCAACACGGAATCGAGAGGCCGGTGGACGAATTTGTCAAGGAAACGGTAGCCCTGTGGGAACAAGAGTACATGTCGGGTACGCTGCCCATCCACGAACAGCCAGAGACCTCAGTTCAATAGCCAGTTGCCATACCAACCGCCTGCCAATAGCCGCTGGAATCAGCCAATGGACCGCAGTCACTATCGCACTCTTGGACGAACCGGATTATCGGTCTCTCCGATCGCCTTGGGCACCGTAGAACTGGGGATGGACTACGGAATCCCGGTCCCCGGTCAATACGGCCGCCCCTCCTCGTCCGCCGCCGAACGCCTGGTGGGTGCGGCGTTGGACGGTGGCATCAATTTCATCGACACCGCCCAGGCCTATGGAAACAGCGAAGCGGTCCTGGGCCGTGCCCTGCGCGGCCGCCGCAAACGGGTCGTGTTGGCCACCAAAGCCACTGTGCAAGCTGATGGCAGAACGTTGCGCGGCCAGGCCCTGCGCCGCGCCATGCTGTCTGGCCTTGAGAACAGTCTCCGCTCGCTGAGAACCGACTACGTTGACATCTGGCAGATCCATAACGTCGACGCCGACCTGCTCGACCAGGCCGACCTCGTTGCCGAGATATTCTCAGAAGCACGCGCCAGCGGCATGATTCTCTGGCGCGGCGGCTCCTTTTACGGCCCCGATCTGCCCCTCGCCGCGCTCGGTCTGGAGCTGTTTGACGCGATTCAGGTCACCTATTCGCTCTTCGACCAGCGCCTGGCAACCAGAGTCTTTCCCGCGGCCAGAAGGAAAGGTGTAGGCATAATGGTGCGCTCAGTACTGCTCCAGGGCGTCCTGACCGAACGCGCCGACTATCTGCCCGACTGGCTCGAACCCTTGAAAGCGCGCTCCAGGCGGTTTCGCCAGCTCGTTGCCAATGCCGGCAGCAATCGCCGGCACGCAACCGCCCGTGGCTTCACGCCTGCACAGGCGGCCATCGCCTTTGCACTGGCCGAACCGCTAATCGGGTCTGTGCTCGTCGGTATGCGCACCGAGGCCGAGCTCGAAGAGAATCTGGAGGCAGCAAGCGCGACGCTCTCCCCCGACCTGCTCCACGAACTGCGCCAGCTACGAATCGACGATCCCAAACTGCTCAACCCGAGTTACTGGCAAGCCGACCTCGAGGCCGCAGCCAAGAGGATGCGACAGATTTGAACTCGGAAAGCTTCATGATCGATGGCAGACAGTTCGGGCGGCGAGCGCGCCAGTCCGGGACCGGCAGCAAGCGAATCCGAGACAGAACGTAACCACTCAGGAATGTAGGGAGGTATAGAAGATGGAATTTCGCCAGTTGGGTAACTCCGAACTCAACGTCAGTTCAATCGGCTTGGGCAGTGTGACCTTCGGCCGCGAAATCGACGCCGAAACGTCCTTTTCGATTCTCGACTACGCCATGGACAAGGATATCAACCTGATCGACACCGCCGAAGTCTATTCCGCAGGAGGCTCCGAAAAGGTACTGGGCCAGTGGCTCTCCCGCGGCAGTAACCGCCAGAAAGTCGTGTTGGCAACCAAAATCGCGCCGCCACTGGGCCGGGAACGTGTCCTGCAGTTCGCCGACGATAGCCTGCGCCGGCTGCAGACCGACGTCATCGATCTCTACCAGCTCCACGCTTACGACGACGGCACGCCTTTCGAGGAAACGCTGGATGCTCTCAATACGCTTGTGGAGCAGGGCAAGGTACGCTACGTCGGAAGCAGCAATTTCGCCTCGTGGCAGCTTTGCAAGGCGCTTTGGATTGCCGATGTGAATGGCTGGGCGCCCATGGTATCTGTTCAGCCCAACTACAACGTTGCCATCCGTGATATTGAGGCCGAAGTGCTGCCATTCTGTGCTGACCACAACATCGGCGTGATCTCCTACAGCCCGCTTGGCGCCGGCTTTCTCACTGGCAAGTACACCAAAACCTGGACCGCGCCCGAGGGCACCCGCTTCGATGTCATGCCCGACCACTGGGATATCTACGAAAACGACGCCTCCATGCGCCGCATGGAGGGCTTGCGGGAGGTGGCTGCGGATACGGGCATTTCGATGGTACAGCTTGCGTTGGCCTGGGTAATCGGTCAGCCCGGAGTCACCTCAGTCCTGATCGGATGCCGCAGCAAGTCCCACGTTGATCAGGCCTTCCAGGCCGAAGAAATGGGGCTGACGCAGGAACTGCGCGACAGGATCAATGCGCTCGGCTAACCGCAAGACCTTACCGAATAACCTGGCAAAACGCTACCTGAGCAACATTTCACTGGGGGAAGGAAACAATGAAAACTTACCGCGCTGCTGTAATCGGTTGCAGTCGCATGGGCGGCTTCATCGACAACGAAGTGGTCGGCTATTCTAGGATCGCGCTGCCCTACTCACACGCCGCCGGCTACACGACCTGCGACCGTACCGACCTCGTCGCCTGCGCCGACCTCCGCACCGACGTAATGGCCGAATTCGGCAAACTGCACGGTGTGCCCCCGGCAGGCCAGTACACCGACTACCGCGAGATGCTCGCCAAAGAGGACCTGGACATCGTCAGCGTAGCCACACAACCGGAGCCGCGCGCCGCCATCGTCGTTGACTGCGCCGACAGCGGCGTCAAAGCGATCTATGCAGAAAAAGCAATGGCCGCCTCAATGGCCGACGCCGACGCCATGGTCGAAGCGGTCG
>JAPPKT010000427.1 GCA_028819675.1 Caldilineaceae bacterium
AGCATGAGGGGGCGGGGGGCGATGAGGCCGGCGATGTCGTCGGTGTCGAACCAGGCGTGGATGCCGGGGACAATCTGGGAGCCGCAGAAGTTGACGCGTTCGAAGGCGAACCCCTTCCACGGGTTGACGTAGCCCATGATGTCGGCGGCGGCGATGCGGGGCTCGGCGGCGGCGGCGAAGGTGGTCATGGTGCCGCCCTGTGAAAGGCCCATCATGCCGATGCGCCTGGGATCGACCTCGGGGCGGGTCTCGAGGTAGTCGATGCAGCATTTCATGTCCCAGATGTTGAGCATCAGGGGCCAGCGGTCGAGCATGGTGCCGCGAATGTAGTTGACGTTGCAGGGGTCGCGGCCGGGGAAGGGGTTGCGGCCGTCGCGGCGTTCGCCGAAGCCGCGCAGGTCGGGTGAAATCGTCAGGTAGCCGGCCTTTGCCATCTGGAAGCCGTAGTCGTAGTTGTGCAGCTCGATGTTGGCGCTCAATTCGTCGGAGGAGCGGATGCCGGCGACGGGATCTTTGCCGAAGGGGCCGTGTCCGTGCGAGCAGAGGATGGCGGCGTTGGTGCCGTCGGCGGCCATTGTTTTGGGGCGCAGGACCTGGCAGGGCACGCTCATGAAGGGTTCGGAGTTGAATACGACGCGTTCGCGGATGAGGCCGTCGTCCTCGACGCTGCTCTCGACTTCGGCCTCCAACGGGACCGGGTCGGGGAAAGTTCCCAATAGTTCCATGTACTTGGCATGCGCGGTCTGACGCCAGTTCTCCCAGGTCCCCTTTTGTGCGCAAAAGTGCAACTTTGGCGTGAAGTTTTCGACCTGGTTTTCCCAGTATGCCTGCATTGAGAAGTTACGTGTCGCCATTGTCGTCTCCTTGCGCGCTGGTTGGGAGCGCGCTTTTTCGCTTGACATTATACCACGGGAAACTGGCCGGAATAGCCCGAATTTGCGCCGAGTATGCCGCGAAGTTCGTCATCGCGTACGGTTTTGAGGACGTAGTCGGGGACTTCGGTGCCGGGCCAGTTGACGAACCAGTTGGGGGTGAAGCCGTAGAACATGGTGTAGCGCACGTTTTCGCTGAGGATGGGCACGCCGGCGTGGAGGAGGGTCTCGGTGAAGTGGAGGATGCTGCCGGCGGTCGCGGTGGCCTCGACGATGGGGCATTGATCCTTCAGGGTCTCGTAGGTGCCTTCGAGTCTGTGCGAGCCGTCGAGGATCATGGTCCCGCCGTCACCCGGGGAGACGTCGGTGAGGTAGGTGATGTTGTTGAGGAAGACGCAGTTGATCAGGTCGGGGTCGGAGTCGTGGGGGAAGGTGCCCCATTTGGGGCGGAGGCCGCGATGCCAGCCCATTGTGTCGGGATCGCGCAGGGGGTCGTGTTGGGTGCGGCGATCGGGGTGGGGGCGTTTGATCATGGCGTGACAGGTCTCGTACTTGATCTCGGCGCCCATGAGCTGGCGGTTGGCTTCGAGCACCTGGGGGATCATGAGCCACTCGCGGAAGATGGGGTCGCCGTTGACCATGCAGTCGATGTGGACGATTTCGTCGTCGTCCTTGTGGGCGAGGGGGCGTACGTAGTGGGACTGCCGTTCCAGGGCAGCCTTGTAGGCTTCGATCTGGTCCGGGCCGAGGACGTTTTCCTCCAGGACCCAACCATGGTCGGCGAAGTGGTGCAATTGATCGTGGGATAACATTGTCTTCCTCCCCCGCTTTTCGTCTCAGAACCAGTGCGGTGACTGCGGCTTTTTCGTGCGGATCGACTCGAGCGCGGCGGCGCAGACTGACACGATATTGGCGCCCCAGCTGGCCGGGATGGGATTGCTGATTTTGCCGTCGAGGAGGTCCAGGTAGTCGATCACCGAGCGGCCCCAACCGTGACCGCCGACTATCTCGTCGGCAGATGCCTCTTCGATGTCGGCGGGGTCGTGGTCGCGGCGGTAATGTTTGCCCTTCCAAAGGGTGCCTTCGGTGCCGTAGACGGCGAGGAAGCCGCCGCCCATGCCCTCGCCCATGCCGTGACCGGAGCAGCCGCTGGTGACGTAGACCTTGCCGGCGGCACCGTTTTCGAACTGGAGGATGACGATGTAGCAGTCGTCGTCGGGGAACATGGGGACGCTCATCTTGTTGCTGTAGGCGTAGACCTCGGTGACGGGGGAATCGACGGACCAGAGAATGAGGTCGAGGGGATGGCAGCCTCCGCCGAGGAGGATGTTCTGAGGGTTACGCTTGTCGATGCGCCAGGGCGTGTGATGCGCGCCTTCGGGGGCATAGTGGCTCCACATGTCGTGGATGTAGTCGCCCTGGACGAAGAATACGTCGCCGACCTGGCCTGATTGGGCCATCAGCGCCATCTCGTGCCAGGGGTACATGTAGCGCATGGTCTGGTCGGTCATGACGTGGGTGCCGCTTAGTCTTTCGGCGTCGAGGATGCGCTGGCAGTCTTCGACCGTGGTTGCCAGGGGCTTTTCGACGAGGGCGTGGCAGCCCTGTTCCAGGGCCATGACGGTCTGATCGGCGTGCAGGTGGTCGGGGCCGGCGACGACGACGACGTCGGGCTGGGTTTCGCGCAGGAGCTGGGCGTAGTCGGCGCCGAGGGCGGCCTGCGGGTAGAGGTCTTTCATTCTGTCGAGCATGTGCTGTTGGGGATCGACGACGCCGGCTATTTCGCCGCGTCCGTCGGTTGCGGCCACCTGGGCCACACTGCGTCCGGCGCTGCCGCCGCCGCTGATCAGGAATCTGTACTTGCTCATCGTTTAATTGTCCTCGCTTAGTCGTCGGACGCGGGAATGTTTTCGGGATCGAGGAAGGCGACATCGCTTTCGTCGTCTTCGAATCTCTTCATTCCAACCTCTTTGATGGCGGTGTCTGCCACTTTTTCGAGCGGCGTGTAGCTGGGGTGATGCGCCTCTCGGTAGGGGTTGTTGCGGGCGGCGTTGTAGCAGCAGATCAGGGACCAGCGCGGGTTGCTCGAGCGGTTCTGGTCGGAGCGGTGGAGGATGTTGCAGTGGAAGAAGAGGGCGTCGCCGGGCTCGGCCTCGCAGTGGACGAGCTCGAGGCGTTTTTCGGCTTCGAGGACGCGTTCCAGCTCGGCGCCGGCCTGCTGGCCGGTCTCGACGTGGTTGATGCGGCCCATGTGGTGGGAGCCTTTGAGCACCTGCATACAGCCGTTTTCGCGCGTGGCGGGGTCTACGGCGATGGAGACGCTCGACATGAGCGGATAGAGGACGTAGTTGTCGTACCAGTAGCCGTAGTCCTGGTGCCAGGCCCAGGCGCCGCCGACCTCTGGGTCTTTGAGGATCATTTTGGAGTGGTAGTGGTAGACTTCGCCGCCGAGGAGCTGCTCCATGGCGTTGACGACGCGGTTGCAGCGGGCGTACATGCCGTAGATGCCGTTGCCGGGGTGGTTCCAGAGCGTGAGTCGGACGGTTCCGCCTTCGCCGTCCTCGCGGCCGAAGGATTTCTGGTCCATCTGGCGGTCGGCGATGGCTGTGCGGCGCAGGAGTTCTATCTCTTCGGCGTCGAAGAACGATTTGACGATCAGGTAGCCGTCGTCGTGATAGGCCTTGATTTGTTCTTGTGTGAGCATGATGTTTTCCTTCTATTCAAGCAGTGTCGGGCATGAGCCGACTGCGATTGATGAGAGTCTGTGCTAGGGACAGAATCAGAGTTTCTTTTCCATCTCGACCACCGTCAATGATTCTTCCTCAAGCTCCTCCTCTTTGCGGGATATCTCCCTGAACCCCTGTTTTCGATAAAACGACAGCCCTTTTTCGTTCTGTTCCTCTACCTCCAGGCGCAGAGTCTCTGTCCCCGGGAATGCAGCTACGCAGGCCTCCATCAACCTGGAGCCGATGCCCTGGCGCTGGTGGCCGGGCAGGACATAGAGGCGTGCAATGTATACGACTTCTTCGCTTGGCCGGCCCGCCGTCACTAGCCCAACGACTTTGCCCTGCTCGTCTTTCGCGACGTTGAAAAAGACGCGCTCATTCTCGATTTCGGCGGCGAGAGTTTCCGGGTTGTGCCAGAGCGAGGTTATTTTCTGGATCACCTCTAAAGGCAGGAACGGCCTGTAAGCGTCGATCCAAGTCTCGCTGAGAACCTGCTTGATCTCCCGTACCTCTTCGACTTCGGCTGGCTGGATTGTCAAAGTCTCGACCTCTGTTTCGCCAGGGGGAATTACCGGCATCGACAGTTCCTCTTCGTCATAAATGTCCATTTCAGGCGCGTTCCAGTCTTCGGCGAAAGTCGCGAAGCCTGCACGCAATTCGGCAGCCAGACTCTCGTCGATCCCCTGCTCACGTAGATCGATGCGGCCTGAATTCAAAGTCACTGGATTCTTGGGCAATTTCGTCGGTCGCTCCTTGAAGAGACGCTATTCTCAGACAGGATTCGGGTGGCCTTCGGGCCACTGTTCGGGGGTGAAGGGCCAGTTGAGATTGTCGCAGACGTCTTTCCAGCGTTCTTCCATGTCGGGCAGGTAGAGGAGGGGGATCCAGCCGAGGCGCAGGTAGATGCTGAGGGCGGGCAGGCGCCAGTCGTCGGTGTTGAGGAAGATGTTCTTGTAGCCTCCCTCGAGCAGGCGGCGCATGACGGCCGCGCAGACGGCCATACCCAACCCCTTGCCCTTGTGTTCGGGATCGCCTGCGACCCAGCCCAGTTCACCGCCGAAGGGGTGGATGTCCTGGGGCCTGTGGTTGGCCATGGCGGAGGCGACGATCTTGCCGCTGGCGCGATGCTCGATGAGGAACCAGCCGCCGGGCAGGATGTGCGACAGCCAGGGCTCCAGCATTTCGTAGTTCCAGCGAGTGAAGCCGGCCAAGTCCATAACTTCGTACCAGCCCTCTTCGTCGCCGGGTTTGTAGGTGCGGAGGGTGTAGCCGATGGGGACGTGGACGGCGGGCGGCGAGCCGAGCAGCTGCTCGGGCCAGATCATTTTGAGCTGTTCCTTCTTTCTTTCCTCGCTCATGCTATTTATCCTTTGATTCCTGTAATCACAATCCCCTGCAGGAAGGTGCGCTGGGTGACGAAGAAGATGGCGATTGGCACCAGTGTCGAGACGACGGTCATGGCCATCAGGTACTGGATGTCGACCTCCGTGCGCCCTTTGAAGCGGCTCAGCCCCAGGGTGATGGTGAATAGCTGGGGCGAGTTGATATAGATCAGCGGTGCGAAGAAGTCATTCCAACTATAGGTGAACTGGTAGATGGCGACAACAATCAGCGCGGGCCGCACCTGGAAGAGGAGGATGCGCCAGAAGACGGCGAAGCGGCTGCAGCCGTCGATGAGGGCGGCGTCGTCGAGCTCGCGGGGGATGGTGAGGAAGAACTGGCGGAGGAGGAAGATGCTGAAGGCGTCGCCGAAGAAAAGGGGCACGACGAGCGGCTTGAAGGTATTGACCCACTCCAGCCAGCTGAAGATCATGAAGAGCGGGATCAGGGTAACCTGCATGGGCAGCATCATGGTGCTCAGGACGATGACGAAGAGGGTTGTGCGGCCGGGGAACTGGATGCGTGAGAAGGCGAAGGCCGCAATTGAGCAGGAGAAGAGAACGGCTACGACGTTGAGGGAGGCGACGAAGGCGGTGTTGGAGAAGAAGGTGATGAAGTCGCCCTTGAGCCAGGCCTCGACGTAGTTGGCCCAGCGGTAGGTTGGCGGGATCCAGACCGGCGGGATTTTCCAGATCAGGCTCTGCTCTTTGCCTGCTGTGAGCAGCATCCATACCCAGGGTGTGAGAAAGAGGGCCGCGCCGGGCAGCACCAGTATCCACAGCCAGACCTGGTGAATCACGGAGCGCCACAGCGGCCCGGCTGGGCGGGTGTAGCTGAACCTTTTCTGCTCTACGAAGACGTTTTCGGTACGCATTGTTTTTTTGAGGAGAGAGGAGGGAAGAGAGAGGAGAGAGGAGAGAGAGAAAATCTCTCCTCTCTCCTGTGTAGACCCCCCATGACCGCTATCTGGCGGCTTCTCCTTCGTAGTAGACCCAGCGCCGGGATGAGTACTGGAATAACAGTGTAAAGATGATGATGATTGCGAAAAGGACCCAGGCGGCGGCCGAGGCGTAGCCGAAGCGGATCTGCAGGAAGGCTTTGCGATAAAGGAAGAGCACCATGCTCAGGGTGGCGTTGTTGGGTCCGCCTTCGGTCATGATGAAGGCCTGGGTGAAGAACTGGAAGGCGTAGATGAGGCCGATGGTGACGTTGAAGAAGATGGTGGGCGTCAGCATCGGGATGGTGACGTGCCAGAATTTGCGGATGCTGTTGGCGCCGTCGATGGTGGCGGCCTCGTAGAGGTGGGTGGGGATGCCCTGCAGGCCGGCCAGGTAGAGGAGCATGTTGGCGCCGACGCCCCAGACGCTCATGATGATCAGAGAAGGCAGCGCCCAGGTGGATGAGTAGAGCCAGGACGGTCCATCGATGCCGAAGACGGCGAGGAAGTTGTTGAGCAGGCCGGCGCGGGGGTTGAAGATCTGCAGCCAGAGCAGAGAGACGGCGACGCCGGAGATGACGGTGGGCAGGTAGTAGATGGTGCGCCAGATGCCCAGGCCCAGCAGCTTCTGGTTCAACACGAGGGCGATCATGAGGGCAAGGCAGGAGCCGAGGGGGACGGTTGAGAAGGCGTAGATGAAGGTTACGCGCAGGCTCTTCCAGAAGAGGTCTTCGTTGAACAGGTCGCGGTAGTTTTCGAAGCCGACGAAGAAGGTGCTGGTGAGCAGATCGGAGCGGAAGAAGCTCAGTCCCAGGGAAAAGAGCATCGGCCCGAACACGAAGGACAGAAAGCCTACCATCCAGGGCAGGAGGCAGAGATAGGCGGTGATCAGGTCCTGCCGTTTCTGGGAGGAGCCCACCCGCCACTGTCTTGCCAAGCGCATTGCCATACTGTTCCTCAGCAGTTTCAGAAGAGAGAGAAGAGGAGCCAGAAGTGTATTCTCACTTCTCACTCCTCTACCCTCTCTGCTTAACTTATCCCATTCTTTCGAGCGTAGCGTGCTGGGCTTCGGTCACCTGCTGCGAGATGTCGACCAGGATGCTGACGGGCTCGGAGCCTTCAACGTAGATGGCTTCCATGGCGGGGACGAGGAGCTCTTCGGCGACGGACTGGAAGCGGAAGAGCTGCGGGCCGCGGGCTTCGCCGGTCTTGAGCTGATCGACGATGACTTCCAGCTGCACGGGTTCGAGGCGGCCGTCGATCTCGCGCAGGAAGCCGGGCCACTTGTCGGCGGAGCTGGCGAGGCCGGGCAGGCGGCCGGACCTGCGGGCCACGTTATCCTGGTACCATTCGCCGGCGCCGATCCACTTGACCCAGTTCCAGACGTCGTCGTGGTTGCCGCGATCGGCGACGCCCTTGTATACGCACCACTGGTCGGGCGCGCCCATGCAGACGCGGTCGACGGGGCCGGTGGGGATGTGGTTGATGTCCCAGGAGCCCTCTTCCATCTGGTCGGCGAGGTCGAAGAACTGGTCGGCGCTGCGTTCGGCGAAGGCGACGATGTCGGCGGGCAGGACGCCGGTCCAGGTGTTGGGAATACCGGAGGCGTTGACCTGGTTTCTCTGGGCGAGGCAGTTGAGGTCCCACATGTTGTGGCGGATCCACTCGAAGGCGGCCAGGGCCTCCTCCTCGCCGAGCATGCACTCCATCAGTGTCTCGTCGTCGCGGACCATGCCGCCCCAGGCCTCGACATAGTAGAAGTAGCCGAGGACGTAGCTGGGCCGCAGCTGGCCGCCCCAGCGGGTGATCTCGCCGTCGTCATCCTTCTTTGTCAGGGCGCAGGCGGTTGCGGCGCAGTCGTCGACGGACCAGTCCTGTTCGGGGTAGGCGACGCCGAGCTCGTCGAAGGCCGGCTTGCTGTAGTAGACGCTGGTCACGTCGATGTTGGTGACCATGGCCATGCGGATCTGGGTGATCTGATCCCAGCACTGATCCCAGCCGGCGGCGAGGAAGATGTCGTCGGCGTCGGGGACATCCTGGTCGACCAGGGGCTGCAGGTCGAGGAGCTGTCCTTTTTCGGCCCAGGTGTTGATGATGGGGGGCCAGGTGGACATGACGTCGGGGGCGGTGCCTGCGGCCATGTTGGTCAGCACCTTGGTGGACCAGCCGTCGCCGTGGGGTTCCCAGAGGATTTCAACTTCGGGGTGCTCCTCGTAGTAGCGGGGGAAGGCCTCGTCCTGGTGGTACTCGGCCCACTGGATGCCGGGCACGTTGGCGAACCAGTCGAAGCTGGCGAAGCGGATCTGGGTCCTTTCGCCGTCGGCGTCGGAGGCGGCCGCGCTGTCTCCGGCCATTGCGTCGCCGCCGGCGGGCGCCGGGGCGCAGGCGGCCAAAGCAGCGGTACCGGCGATGCCGGCGCTCAAGCGCAACATATCGCGGCGAGTTAAACGGTTGGACATGGTGAGTTCCTCCTGTGGAATGATGCTTGGCTATGCTGTAGCCAAGTTGAATCGAGAAGACTCCTGTGCAGTGTGCGTTAATCCCTTTTCGCTAAGTCACCTCGGCGACTTTTGCGGGCAGTCCGGTGCGGATGGACTCCCAGCAGGCCGAGGCGGTGGCAATCACTTTTGCTCCGGCGACTTCATCGATGAGGGGACGCTTGTCCTCGCGCAGACACTCTTCAAAATGGCGCATGTAGCGAATGACTTCCTGGCCGTGCCCGGCTTCGCGCCTGAACTCCAGGCTCATTTCGGGCTGGCCCTGGATCTTGTCTAGAACGAACTGGTCGTTGACGAAGGAGCCTTTGTCGCCGAAGATGCTCAGTCCCAGCTGGGGCAGCGGCGCCTCCACCAGCCCGTATACGGCCATTATGCGGGCGATGACGCCGGAGCGGAAACGCAGGTTGATGAGAAAGTTGTCATGCTTGTCGGCGGGGTAACGGTCGTCCATGTGACTGCAGGAGGCGTAGGTGAATACCTCATCGACATCGCCCAGGAACCAGCGAAGCAGGTCGATGGGGTGGCAGGCGCCGCCGTAGAGCCAGTCCTGCGGATGCTCGTGGCGCCAGGCGGTGCGGTCCATGACCGGCCGCATGTCGTGGACGTAGTGCGCCTCGGCGCAGAGGGGGCGGCCGAGGTCGCCGTCGTCGAAGAGCTTTTTGGCGGCCATGAAGTTGGGGCGGAAGCGGGAGGTCTGGCCGGTCAGGAACTTCACGCCTGCCATTTTTACCAGCTGCACAACGCGGCGGGCCTCCTCCAGGGAGACGACCATTGGCTTTGTGCAGATGATGTGCTTGCCGGCGGCGACGGCGGCCTCGATGTGCTGCATGTGCAGGTGGTCGGGCGAGTAGATGCCGACGACGTCGACATCGGGTTGCAGCGCCAGCTCCTGGTAGTCTGACGTAAGGTGGGTGATCCCGTGCTCCCGGCCCAGCCGCTCGAGTCGTTCCGGATCGCTGTCGCAGAGGGCGCGCACCTGCATGCTTGAGGTCGGATCCTGGTTGACGGCGAGCATGTTGGCGCCCATGCCCAGGCCGATGACGCCGACGCCGATCTCTTTGCCCATTCTTCTGCCTAACATGAGGACTCCCGTCTGGAGTGTGCGCGGCGTGAAGTGCGCGGTTGCTTTGGTGATTTAACGTACCTACCAGGCCATGTACTGTGTGCGGACTGCCTGGACGAAATGTGCCGCCAGGATCTCTGTAGCGGGCTCTTGAATTTCATAGCGGCGCGCCTTGTGTCCACCTGGGCGATGCATCGCGTGGCTTGCCTGCGCCGGCAGGTAGTCGGAAGCGGCCAAGGCGCGGGGTGGGGGTGGAAGCCCGGTCGCAGCGGGTGGTCAAGGTCAATATTAGCCACACACTCGCTGCGGCGGGAACAGGAGAGGGGGCGTTGGGGGGGGGGGGGCCCCCCCCCAAGGGGGGGCGCAAAA
>JAPPKT010000045.1 GCA_028819675.1 Caldilineaceae bacterium
TGTACGGGCCGGACAAAATGCCCGATTCGTACAGAAACTGGACCATCCGCACCACCTTCATGCAGCGCCTCCCGCTGGTGACCGACCGCCACCAGGCCTATTTGCCCCTCTATCCGGCGGCGTTTCGGAATACCGACTTAAGCGGCTTCGATCTGGTTCTCAGCAACAAGAGCGGCTTCTGCCACGGAATCACGGCTCGCAAGGGCCAGCGCAAGGCAACTCACGTCTGTTACTGCCTTACGCCAACACGCTTTCTGTGGCTTTACGACCAGTACCGCCAGAGGGAACAGATCGGAAGACTGCTCGATCTCGGGCTGAGGCCCCTGCTGGCGCTGCTGCGACGTTGGGACTACGCCGCAGCCCAGAAAGTAGACTATTTCATCGCCATCAGTAGCGCCGTACAGGAGCGCATCCGCACAATCTACGATCGCGACAGCGTAATCGTCCACCCTCCGGTCGATACCCAACGATTCTCTCCCGATCCATCGGTTCCTGTGGGCGATTACTATCTGATCGTCAGTCGCCTGATACCCTACAAACGCGTCGACCTGGCCGTCAGGGCCTTCCAGAAACTGCCGCACGAACGCCTGATCGTTGTCGGCAGTGGCCGCGCCAGAAGCGCACTAGAAGAGTTGGCCGGGCCCAATGTCTCCTTCCAGGGCTGGCAGCCAGGCGAACGTATATTGGAGTTGATGCGGGGCTGTAAGGCGTTCCTCTTTCCCGGACTCGAGGACTTTGGCATCACGCCGGTCGAGGCGATGAGCACTGGTCGACCGGTGATCGCCTTTCGGGGCGGAGGGGCACTCGACACGGTTATCCCGGGGAAAACAGGCGAGTTCTTTGACCTGCAGACCCCTGAGCAACTGAGGAAAGCCATTGAAAACTTCGACGTTCACGCATACGTCCCAACCGAGTGCCGAAATCAAGCCGAGCGCTTCAGCAGAGAGTCGTTTCGTCGTCGCCTGCTCGAATGCCTGGGTGAGTTCGTCACCCGTTGACGCAGGCTGCCAATTGCCCTGTATCCAACCGCGAAAGATCAAATGAGTTCACCTTCTGAAAGATCTACAGTTCAGTCATCTATCTCGGATAGCCTGAGCGAATCGACTGTCCGCCAGCTCTATCTTTCTGCCGACGTGGCCCACGACTTCGACCATGTGCTGAGAGTAACCCAGTTGGGGTTGCGCATCGCGCAGGCCGAATGCGCCGACGCCCAAGTCGTGCGCGCCGCCGCCCTCCTCCACGACCTGCCCGTTTCAGGTCAAGAGCGCACCACGCATCACTTCGCCGCAGCCGAATTCGCCGCCCAATACCTGTCGGCAGCCGGCATGGACGCCCCGCGCATCGAAAACGTCGTCCACTGCATCCAGGCCCACAGGTACCGCGACCGCTCCGTACTCCCGCAGACATTGGAGGCGCAGTGCCTCTACGACGCCGACAAACTGGACAGCATTGGGGCCATAGGCGTTGCCAGGGCCTTTGCCCACGCCGGTAACTACGCAAACCGGCTCTGGGGCCAGCCCGCGACTGCAATACCGCTGGACACCTCTCAGCCGACCGGCCCAGAATATACGCCTGTCCACGAATTCGTATACAAGCTGCGCCAGGTTCAGGCTTCGCTCCACACGCCGACGGCTCGCAAGATTGGGGAGCAGCGGCACGAGTTCATGGTCCGCTATTTCGAACAATTGGACGCCGAAATGACAGACCGCCTCTGAATTCGCATAGCCAACCCAAGCTTGGGCGGCTTTCCCCTTTCTGACCCGTGCACGCGCAAGGTGGAAAACTGTCCTTTCCGCGAGCCTCAAAACTTTGAAATTCAGGCAAATGTGTTAGGCTATCGGAGTTGCAAGAACCGTCTCCGCACTGCGAAGGTCAAGCAATGACTAAACCACAAGACTCCCACACCGCCTCACCGTTACCCTTCGATGATGTCGCCCGCCTGCCCCTTCCCGGCGACAACGTTGCCATCGCCACGCGTACGCTGGCAGCGGGAACGCAGATCGTTTTCGGCGAAGGTGTCCTCACACTGGACTATACCACCATGGAAGGCCACCGCTTCGCAGTGGCATCGATCCCGCAGGGAGGACCGCTACTCTCATGGGAGTTGCCATTTGGCCTGGCGACGCGGGCGATTGCCCCGGGCGAATACATACGCAACGCCGAAATGCTCGACGCTCTCGGCGTACGTGCGCTTGACTTCGATCTTCCCAACGAGCCGAATTTCGCCGATCACGTTCAGGCATACAAACTTGACGCCGACAGGTTCCGGGCTGGTCAGCAAGTCCCCAGGTACCACGCAGATCGCTATTTCCAAGGGTATACCCGTCCCGGGGGCCGCGGCGTAGGCACCAGAAACACGATCATTCTGCTGGGAACATCCTCCCGCACAGGGGGCTTTGTCAGACAGTTGGAGTCCCGTCTTGCCGGCGTCGCTGATCGCTTCAACAACATCGACGGCATCGTTGCCGTTGCCCATACCGAGGGCGGCCACGACAACCCCAACAACACAGAGACCACCCTGCGTACGTTGGCCGGCTTCATCACCCACCCCAATGTCGGGGCAGTGCTGTGCGTGGACTACGGTCTCGAACCCGTGAACAACGACGTGCTGCGCACCTTTCTGACAGAAAACAACTACCCGCTCCAGGCCGTCCCCCATGCCTTCCTGACCATAGCAGCGGGCTTTCAGGCCGGGCTCGATCAGGCCGAAAAAATCGTGAAAGGCTGGCTGGATGAGGTCGACGCCACATCGCGTACGCCTCAACCCCTCTCTGAACTGAAGCTGGCCCTGCAGTGCGGCGGCTCAGACGCCTTTTCCGGCATCTCTGGTAATCCACTTGCCTCTTGGGTAGCACGTGAACTGGTCCGGTACGGCGGCGCCGCCAACCTGGCGGAGACCGACGAACTGATCGGCGCCGAGCCATACATCATGCTCAACGTGCGCGACGCAGCGACAGCCGCCGAGTTTCTCGACACCATCGAGCGGTTCCAGGAACGGGTCGCCTGGCACGGCCACTCAGCCGCCGGCAATCCCTCCGGCGGCAACAAATACCGCGGGCTGTACAACATCGTCCTCAAGTCAATTGGCGCAGCGATGAAACGACACCCCGACGTCCAGCTCGACCATGTCATTCCCTATAGCGCGCCGATGAGTGAGCCCGGCTACTACTTCATGGACAGCCCGGGCAACGATCTGGAGAGCATTGCCGGCCAGGTGGCGTCCGGCTGTAACGTGATCTACTTTGTCACCGGCAACGGCTCAATCACCAATTTTCCGTTCGTGCCCACCATCAAGATCGTCACCACCACGCGCCGGTATGAGTTGCTCAGCCGGGATATGGACGTGAACGCAGGCCGTTATCTCGACGGTACCTCCATGGACGAACTCGGCGCCGAAACGCTTGACCTGACGGTGCGCGCCGCCTCCGGCGAACGAACAGTTGGCGAAAAAGCCGGCCACGCACAGGTACAGCTCTGGCGCGACTGGCGCCAGACGGGTCCGGGACGCGTGGAAGAGATCAACCTCCGGCCAAAGCCCGCAGGCCGCCCATTGCCCATACGCCGCTACACAGCTGCCCCAGTTCTCGACTTCGCCTATCCTGCATTTTCAACGCCAACCGGGCCGGCCGCCGACCGCATCGGACTGATCCTGCCGACCAGCCTCTGCTCTGGCCAGATCGGTCAAATTGCGGCCGCACGGCTCAATCGCAGATTCACGTCTGGCGGCGAGGCATCGACCTCTCTCAAGCGGTTTGTGGTGCTTGCCCATACTGAAGGCTGCGGGTTCTCAGGCGGACATACCGGCGATCTCTACGTACGCACGGTTCTGGGCTATCTGCAACACCCGCTTGCCGCCGAGACCTTGCTCTTGGAGCATGGCTGCGAGAAGACTCACAATGACTACTTCCGCAACGAGCTCGAAGAAAACGGATTGGACCTGGATCAATATGGCTGGGCTAGCATCCAACTGGACGGAGGAATCGACGCCGTGCTGGAAAAGGTCGATACTTGGTTCGAAGAGCGACTGGCCGCTGCCGAGACACCTGAGCAGACGATGGCCGACATATCCGCCCTTCGAGTCGGGCTTCTGAGCGCCGGAGACCCCCCGGACGCGGTTTCTCAACAGTTCGGCCGGCTGGCGGCAGCCATCGCCGCAGGCGGCGGAACCGTCATTCTACCCGAAAACACGTCACTTCTTTCGTCCAAAGCCTTTCTTGATGAGAGCATTGGCAACGGCCCGCACCTACCCACTCTCGCTTACGGGCAGTCGCTGGCTGACGCATCCGAGCCCAGCGGTCTCCACGTTATGGAGACGCCCACCGAACACTGGGCCGAAACCCTGACCGGTCTCGGCGGCGCCGGCGTTGAGGTCATCCTGACCCATGCGAGTAGCCACCCGGTCGAAGGCCATCCCCTTGTGCCTGTGCTCCAGGTAACGACGCCCGGCAGCACGGCAATGCAGTACGCCGAAGACATGGACGCCGTTCTCGAAGGCGAGGCCGATTTCTGGCCTCAGTTTCTGGCCAGCTTGCTGACGAGGACACTGGAAGGGAATCACCAGCCAAGAGCGACGCGCGCAGGCAACATCGAATTCCAGTTTACGCGCGGTCTTCTTGGTGTCTCTCTCTAGCCGCCAACGCCGCAACGAGTCCAAATGATGTCCCAAAATCGTCCCAACGTCATCTACGTCTTCGCCGACCAGTGGCGGGCGCAGGACACAGGCTACGCAGGTAACCGGCAGGTCCGTACACCCTATCTGGACCGCTTGGCGGCTCAAAGCGTCAACTTTACCCATGCCGTCGCCGGTATTCCCGTCTGCTGCCCCGCGCGTGCCTGCCTTCTGACCGGTCAACATGCACTGACTCACGGCGTATTCGTCAATGACGTTCATCTGGCCGATGACGCCGTTTCTATGGCCAAGCTGTACAAAGCCGCTGGATACGACACCGCCTATGTGGGCAAGTGGCATGTTGACGGCCGCGGGCGCAGCAACTACATTCCTCCGGAAAGCCGCCAGGGATTCGACTACTTTAAGGCGCTGGAGTGCACACATGACTACAACAACTCCAAATACTACGCCGGTGACTCGGACCAGCCATTGACTTGGGAGGGATACGACGCGGTCGAGCAGACCAGGGATGTACAGGCCTTTTTGCGTTCTCGCGTTCACAAGGACGGCGACGGCAAGTCCGACAACCCATTCCTGCTCGTCCTCTCCTGGGGCCCTCCCCACGCGCCCTATGAAACGGCTCCCGAAGCCTATCGCCAACTCTACAGTCCCCACGACATTGAGCTGAGACCCAATGTGCCCCCGGAGATGGCCAACGAAGCCCGCGAATGGATTGCCGGCTACTACGCCCACTGCACGGCCCTTGACGACTGTCTCGGCGCGCTCCTCCAGACTATCGCAGAAGTGGGCCTGGCAGACAACACAATCTTCGTCTTTACGTCCGACCACGGTGACATGCTCGGCTCCCAGGGTCAAGTCAAGAAGCAGCGGCCCTGGGAGGAGTCGATCCGCGTTCCCTTCCTGCTCCGCTGGCCACGAAGATTCGGACTACAGGGCCGGGAGATTGAGGCGCTCCTCGATACGCCTGACATTCTGCCCACGCTCTTGTCCCTGTGCGATATCCCAATTCCTGATACGGTTGAGGGCAAAGACTTTTCGGCCGCGATCGAGGGCGGCCCGGATCCGTCCGGGGGCGCCGCCCTCATCTACTGCCCGCATCCCTTTGGCCAGTTCTTGCGACGTGACGGCGGCCGCGAATATCGTGGTCTTCGCACGCGCACACACACTTACGCACGCGACCTGGACGGTCCCTGGCTCCTCTACGACAACGAGACCGATCCCTTCCAGATGCAAAACCTGGTGGGCCGCCCCGAAGTTGAGTCTCTTCAAGCTGAACTGGAGTCCCAGCTACAAGCCAAACTCAGTGACCGCGGCGATCAGTTCCTTCCTGGCGAGAAGTATATCGAAGGATGGGGCTACCCTCTGGATGAATCCGGGACAGTTCCCTTTAGCTGGTGATCGGGAACCGATGTATGTCCTGAGAATCCGCGACGTACACTCACCCGGTTCTGAGTCTGACAATGGAGGATGAATCAAACCTTGAATCCAGCAACTGCCTATCTGCACGCAGCCCAAGCCATACTGGACCGCATCGTCGCCACCCAGACCGAGAACATCCAGCGAGCCGCCGATATCTGTGTCGACACCATTGCCGCCGAGGGCCTGGTGCACCTATTCGGTACAGGCCACTCCCGCATGTTCATAGAAGAGATGTATCCTCGCCACGGCTCCTTTCCGGGTTTCCACCCTATCGTTGAACTGTCCTTGACTTTTCATAACCAGGTCGTTGGCGCCAATGGGCAGCGCCAGGCCATGTTTATCGAGCACGTGGAGGGCTTTGCCGGGCAGATCCTGCGCAACTTCGTGCTGCGTCCTCCCGACAGCTTTATGATCTTCTCGAACAGCGGCGTCAATGAAGTGGTCGTGGAGATGGCCATGGAAGCAAAGGCGCTGGACTTACCCGTAATTGCGGTCGTGTCAGTCGATCATTGCACCGCGTCGGCGCCGAAACATAGCAGCGGCAAAAAACTGATGGACTTGGCAGACGTCACAATCGACAACTGTACCCCCGCCGGAGATGCACTGGTCACCATCGAAGGTCTCGAAGATCCAGTCGGACCAGGCTCCACAGTCGGGGCAGCGGCAGTCGTGAACGCCATCAAGTGCCGCGTGGCCGCCGGCCTGACCGCACGCGGCAAGCCGCCTCTTGTCCTCTCCAGCAGCGTGTTCTCAGGAGACGCCTCCGCAGCCAAGTTCGACGCCTCCTACGACGACTACCGGCGCCGGGTTCGAAGGGTATATGGGGACTGACTGAGTCTCAGGCAAGTCGCACTGAATCCCGAAGATCCGTTGAAACCTGAAGAGCGCCATAAGCTTCCAATTCCACTATGCAACCCATTCCTCTTCGCACCACCGTCATAGGCAGCTATCCCTTCCCCGCCTGGCTCGAGTTTGCCAGCGCCCACCTTGACCGGTTCGGCAGCGACGACCTCGCCGAAATGGTGGACGACGCCGTCGTGGCGTCCGTACACGACCAGCTCCAGGCAGGGACCGATGTCATCACCGACGGTGAACAGACCCGGCTGGATTTCAACCTTTCCTTCTACGGATACCTGGAAGGGATCCAACCGGAACAGGCCTCGCCCCGGTTATGGGGCCCCCCGGCACACGACCAGCGCGGCAAACACGCAATCGTCGGCGAGCTCTCAGCGCCCAACGGGCTCGGCGCGGTGGCCGAATTCCAGCGCCTGAAACGCTTGGCGCCGGTTTCAAAAGGTGGGCCGGCACTGAAGGCAAGCGTGCCCGGACCGTATACCCTCAGCGGTCGGCTAATGCCCAACCGCCAGTATCCCGACCGCTATGCCGTGACTGAAGCGCTGCTGCCAATCGTACGCAAGGAGCTGGAGGATCTGGTCGCGGCAGGATGCACGGAGCTAACGGTGGATGAACCTTCGATGAGCTGCTACGCCTATCGCGAAGATCCAGCCCGCTTCGTCGACATCTTCAACCGCACCGTGGAACCAGTCATCGGCCGCTGCCGTCTCTCCACCCATCTTTGCTTCGGCAACTACAAGGGCCATCCGGTCGGTTTCCGGCGATACGCGCCGATGTTTCCCGCCTTTCTTGACATGGAAGTGGACGAGATTCACGTGGAGATGGCGAACCGGGAGTATGCGGAGCTCGAGGTGATCGGTCTCATCACCGAAAGAAGAGACGCGGCCGTGGGCATCATCGACGTCAAAAGCTACTTCATCGAATCGCCTCAGCATGTGGCCGAAACCGTCCGCCGCTGCCTCGAGTTCGCTCCCGCCGACCGCCTGGCCTTCGCACCTGACTGCGGACTCAGCCAGACCGCCCGCTGGGCCGCACGGCAGAAACTGAAAAACATGGTGGAGGGCGTGCACATCGTACGTCAGGAACTGTAACGTCGAAATTTTGGTCTGAGCCTGGCGTTGTGATAGACTGCGGGGCTGTGTGCCTGGCAGTTGGCTGCGAGAGTCTGGTTCTCTTGCTCCAGACAACGTTCCTGTTTCGGCCACTGAGTGTTGCACCTGAAGTGACAAAAAATAAGAAGCTATAGCAAGGGCCTCGCCGGTTCCGCCGGTGGCCATGCAAAGGACAGAAGGTGGCAAAAGATGACAAATGCATTGATGGCTTCTCTGCAGCCGGAGCTGCCCGAGGGCATGGCCGAAATCGATCCCGGCGATACAGTTCGCGTCCACCAACGCATCACCGAAGGCCGAAACGAGCGTATTCAGGTCTTTCAAGGGGTCGTTATCTCGATGCGCGGAGGCCATGACGCCGGTGCCAGCTACACTGTGCGCCGCACAGGTTCCCACGGTGTCGGCGTAGAGCGCACGTTCCCGCTTTACAGCAAGAACGTCGATAAGGTCGAGGTCCTGCGCAAGACCAAAGTGCGCCGCGCCCAACTCTACTACCTGCGCGACCGGCAGGGAAAATCTGCGCGCCTCAAGGAAAAACGCTTCATCAGCGTCTGAACTGGCCCGCCTGCAAATCCACGTGGCGAGCCATCGCCATCCCCGCAATAGAGCTTCGCTGCAAAAAAATGCGCCGGCACACCAAAAGAGTGTCCGGCGCTTTTGTCATTCTGCCCCCATGATACCCGTCTGACACCAGGAATCCCCCTGCGAGTCACGCAGGGGGATTTTGGCTGCCTCGCCTGCCTCTCCACAAAACGAAATCAGGAGCGCTCTCAACCTGAACGCACATCAACTGGCCTCGTGAACCGCCAGACCCAGCCGTTCAAACTGCTCCTGCGGCGCACTATTTGCCTGCATCAGTTCCGCCATACGCGCCGACAACCTTGCCTCCTCTGCCACATTGTCTATCGGCCTCTCCTGCCCCGGATCCGCCTCCAAATCAAAAAGCATCGTGTAACGCGGGACGGCGCCGAAGACCTGGCGAGAAGCGATCTTCATCGTCCGGCAGCCCTTGGTGAACGAGAACGGTTCCGCCAGTTCAATCTCTTGCAACTCATCTACACCAAAGCGGTCCCGCATATGATTGGGCATCAGCGTGTAGTTGAAGAGGGGTTCGTTGTATGATGGGTCCACCGGACCCCGCATGTAAACATAACGTCCGTCTGTAATGTTCACGTGCCCGCCGTGAACGCCAAAAAGCACCGCATCGCGCGTTGGCGCGTCCGTCGCGATGACATCTCCCAGCGGGATCCCCTCCACGTCCAGTGGCCTGTCAACCCCGAAAAACTCCAGGAGCGTCGCCGGCATGTCAATCATTTGCACCAACTGTTCCCGGCGCACGCCAGCCGCCCGGCTGCGAGGGTCCCAGATGAAGAGCGGCGTGTGAGCGACCTCATTGTAGAAGGGAGGCACTATCTTGGCCCACCAGTCATGCTCCCCCAACAGAAAGCCGTGGTCGGTACACACGATCAGCATCGTGTCCTCCCACATGCTCAACTCGTCCATCAGGTCCAGCACCTTACCCAGGTACTCGTCACACATACTGAGCAGCGCCGCGTATTCGTATCGCAGATGCTGAACCTCTTCAGGCGTTTCCTCCACCTCGCGATAGGATGGCCAGTCGAAGATCTTACCGTTGTATTCGTGGGGATAGAGGTCCTTGTACTTCTGCTGCGTAAAGAACGGTTCATGCGGATCGAAAGTCTCTACCTGCAGGAACCA
>JAPPKT010000603.1 GCA_028819675.1 Caldilineaceae bacterium
GATCGATCCGGCGGCGGCGTCCACGATACCAGACCCATTCGACCAGGGTCGAGCTTACCCAGCCGAAGAGCAGGCCGACCAGAATATAACCGAGCAGGCTTGTCAGATCCATCGCTACTCCCGTGCGCCCCGAAGAAGAGAGACACAGCTGAAAATTAGTGTATCCCGCGCCCAAATGGTTGTCAAAACGCTATTCTGATGGGGATGCGACCCAGTTCTGGGGGTGGAGGCAGTCTGGGGGGAATTGAAAGCCAGCGGTGGCTGAAAAGGTTTGCCGGTTCTTGGGTAGACACAGGGCTGTTTTGGGGGGAAACTGTTGGGTTGGCACGATTGTTGGGAAGAACCATCTCGGCGGGCTAGTCAGGCGGGCGATGCAGGGGCGCAGGCCCGAAGGCGAGGAGAGCGTGAAGAGGAGAGAGTGACACCATTGGTCTGCCGGAGATGGGAACGGTAAATGCACGTAGCCTGGTTGCTTTCGGAGGTATACGTATTCTCGTTCCCCATATTGGGATGCACGCTCAGGGCAGCTTTGACGATCCGTTGACGGCTGAGGGCCCATAGGCTAGAATTGTCTTGGAATGTAGGTGCCCTCAAGAGTCCGAGCTTCCGGACATATAGGCTGCGATTTTGGGTCCATGCAAAGGCGGATTTCACAATAGCATCAGGACGCCTCTTGCGACCGGCTTCGCGGTCAGAATTCAGGGAGGCTGGTTCCCCCGCTTTCACTCCCCGTGAAAACTACCCGTCGAACTGTCGACAGGTAGTTTTCCTCCCAATTCTCATTCCAAAAGGAGAAACGCAAAATGAGTGAGAGCATCTACGCGTCAGTAGACGTCTCGCAGCAGACCCTCGACCGTTTCAAGAATGTGGCTACCGCGAACGTATGGGACATCCTCCTCAGGCACTCCGGTGTCTATTTTTCCTTCATGGATAATGTTCGTCTCCGGACCCCGGGCGAGAGGCTGGCCGCGCGTGCCCGCACATTGCGCTACCTGCCTCCACGTCCGGATTTGCAGGCGAGAGTGCATGTCGGCGAGCAGTCTCCGGAGTACCTGGCTATGGCCCGCTGCGGCCCCGGTGACGTGCTCGTTTGTGACGTGATGGGCGATTCCCGCCCTTGTATCTTCGGTGATGTCAAGGCGCTGCAATTGAAGATGAACAACGCCGACGGCATCGTCACCGACGGCAGCATTCGCGACCTGGATGTCATAAAGGAGGAGGAGTTCGGGCTGATCATCTATGCCCGCGATCGAACGCCCCGAGGCGGCGTCCCCTACGCCATTCCTGCGCAGGAGAATGTGGAGATTCAGTGCGGCGGGGCCCTGGTGTGCCCTGGCGATGTACTGGTTGGGGATGCGGATGGCGTGGTTGTCGTGCCCTCCTGGTTCGCGGATGAGTGCATCGAGCTTACGGAAGAGTATGAGGCGGAGGAGACAAGGATCAAGAATCGTATCCTTGCTGAAGGGGTGGTGCCCGGCAGATACTACACGCCCCCAGCACCGGGGGGGTACGCGCGGGCGGGCAAAGAAGAATAGCAGCTCACGCGCGGCAACGGAGGCTGCGCCGGTTCTGCAGTTGCACTAAGGCAGCCTGTAGAACCGGCGCGCGTTTTCGGACATGATGTTTCGTCTGACCTCAAACGGGAGCGTACCCGGAAGGGCGCGGTCGGGCGAGTCAAAGTCCCAGTGGGGGTAGTCGGTGGCGAACATGAGCCTGCTTCCGCCGTCCAGGTGCTCAAGGATTTGCTCAAAGTGACGCGGCTGCCGCGGCTCTTCCATCGGTTGGGACGTGAACCAGAAGTGCTCCAGAATGTATTCGGAGGGTGCCTTTTTCAGGAAGGGCACTTCGGCTTTGAGCCGTTTCCAACTCCTGTCCATGCGCCAGGCGAAGGAGGGGACCCAGGCAAAGCCGCCTTCAATTATGACGATACGAAGCTCAGGGAAATGCTCGAATACCCCTTCGCAGACGAAGCTGGCAATGTGGGCCTGGTAGGCCTGGGGCATTCCGCAGTGATCTTCAAGGTAGTATGAAGGCCAGCCGGCGGCTGTGAGCGGATGGCCGCCCTGGCCGCCGACGTGGATGCCGATTGGCAGGTCGTATTCGAGGGCGGCTTCATACATCTTCCAGTACTTGCGCTTGCCGAGAGGTTCACTGGTGCGGACGACAGTGAGAACCTGTACGAAGCCGGGGTCGTTTCCGCGGCGGTGAATCTCTTGCGCAGCCAGTTCCCCATCTTCATAGTTGACCAGCATCGAAGCGCGCAGCCGCGGCTCGGGTTCGAGCCATTCGGCGACCTGGTAGTCGTTGACGGCGCGGGCCAGTTGGGCACCGTATTCCATGTTCAGCTGGCCGCCGGCGCCGGCAAGGGGATTCAGGATGCCGTACTCAATGTCCCAGGCGTCGAGCAGCTGGAGCCGCATGAAGTCGAGGTCGGTGCCAGGTGGGCGCCCGTTCGGGGGCCAGGCATCGACACGGGCGGCATTGCGATGGAAGCGGGGATAGGAGCCGCCATGCAGGCCGCGCATGTAATGGGCGCGCTGACCGAACATTCTGTGGAAGTCCTGCCATTCCGGCGAGAGGTAGTCGGTGATTATCTGCCTGAAAACCGGGTCAATGTGCACGTCAAAGTTATGGATGTCGGTGTCAATGACGGACAGCCCAGCCTTTTTCGGGACATGCGGCTGCGTGGTCGTTTCCAGCTCGACTGTCATGATGGTTCTCCATTGAATCGATAGAAGGCGCGGGCGTTCTCAGACCAGACGTTGGCGTGCAGGGGTTCAGGCAGGGTTGCGGGCCAGGCATCTTCGTCGCGATCAAAGTGCCAGTGCGGGTAGTCGGTGGCAAACATGAGCATTGTATCGGACTCCATCTGCTCGATCGCTTGAAGAATATAGCCGGGGTCGGGCGGCGTGTCGACAGGTTGAACCGTAAGGCGAATGTGATCGCGAATGTAGTCGGATGGCGGACGTCTGACCCAGGGTACATTTGAACGCAGCCCTTTCCACTCCTTGTCCAGCCGCCACATCAGCGGAGGCATCCAGGCGAAACCGCCTTCGATCAGCGCAATGCGCAGGTCGGGGAAACGATCGAAGACCCCTTCGGCGACGAGACTGATTACCTGGGACTGGAAGACCGGCGCCATATTGGCATACTCTTCGAGGTAGGTCGAAGGCCAGCCCACAGGGCTGGGGGGGTGGCCCGGCGATCCGCCGTAGTGTATGCCGATGACGAGATCGTGTTCAACTGCGGCCGCGTAGAGTGGATCATAAAATCGATTGCCGTAGGGAATGAAAGAGCGGACAGGCAGAACTACCTGGACAAACTGCGGGTGTGCCCCGAAACGATCGATCTCCCGGGCCGCACGGGCCGGAGACTGGCTGGGGACGACAAGGGAACCGCGCAAGCGCGGTTCGGGTGTGAGCCATTCGTCGATCTGCCAGCGATTGACGGCTGTCGCCAGGTCGACGGCCAGGTCTTCCTGTTTGACGCTCTGTGCACGAAACGCACAGTTGAGGATACCGATTTCCGTATTGAAGGGCGCAAGGGCCTGTTCGCGGACAAGCTCCAGGCTGGATCCGGCCGCGCCGCCACCCTGGGGCAGGCTGCCGGGGCGGGCCGAAATCGGTGCGCCGCGCGGGTAGTCGCCTCCAGACGGGCCGGGGTAGCCGGAAATACGAATGTACTCCTGCCAATAGTCAGGAAGGTAGGGTAGGAGTTGATCGATCGAGGAGAGTTCATTGTGGATGTCGCAGTCGATCACGGAGTGTGTGCGCGTATTAGGCAGGCGTTCTCTGCCGGGCGACTGAATGGCCTGGTCGCGATCCACAGTAGTGCGGCCGTTCCCTGATACCGTTTGCCCGGTGCCCGGCTTGTTGTCAACGGACCTCATACTACATTCGACTCCGACTCTGACATTTTCAACAGGAGGACAGTTTCGCAGGCAAGGCAATTCTAGCCTATGGGCCCTCTGTCGTCAACGAATCAGCAGGGAGGAGTCATCCCAAAATGGGGGATATACTGAACGGGAGGTCAGGCGATAAAGGGGACAGAGAAAGGGAAGAAAGGCATTGGGTCGGAAGCGGTGCCGGCGGGCGAGATGCACGGGCGGCTGTGGTCATGGCGACGGGAAGGACCTGGCGTTCCTGCGCTGCCGCGCGGCCTCGAAGAGAATGACGGCGCCGGCGGCGGCAACGTTGAGCGATTCGGTGGCGGCGGCCATGGGAACCGCCACGGTTTCCGCTCTTTCCCGCATCTGTGAACTCGCACCGTGCGCCTCGCTGCCGAGCACCAGCGCCGACGGTTCGCTCCAGTCGACTTCGTCGTAGAGGGTGCTGGCCTGTGCGCTCGCCAGATAGAGGGGCTGGCCGGTGGGCAGGGCGGCCCAGACCGCTTCCCAGGTTTCCAGGATACGAATTGGAACACGGAAGTGCGCGCCCATGGCCGCGCGCAGGACTTTGCCGTTGAACGGGTCGACGCAGCCGGGCGCGAACAGGACCTGGTCGGCGCCGGCGGCGGCGGCCGTGCGCAGGAGGGTGCCGGCGTTGCCGGGATCCTGCACGCCGTCGAGGATGAGGGAGAGCGCGGCGGCAGGAGGCAGGGGCAGCTCCGGTATGGGGACCACGGCCGCGATGCTCTGCGGCGATACGGTCTCGCTGATCTTGTCGAGAATGGCGGGGTGTACCAGGTAGAGGGGGCAGGCCCGTTGGAGCTGCGCTGCAAGTTCCGGCTGTGCGTCTACGGCGGGGGCGGTGATGAAGCAGGTGTGGAAGGGTGCGCCGATGGTCAGGGCGTCCTGCACGAGGCGCGTCCCTTCCAGCAGGCAGAGGCCGTGGGCCTGGCGGTGGCGGCGGCGGTGCAGCCTGGCCGCCAGTTTGATCTGGGGATTGCTGGCGCTGGTGATCTCTTTCATTCAGCCATCTGGAGCGCAGGCTCTCCGAAGAGAGTTATGGCCTCGACATCGGGAGATCGGGGCACATCGGATGTCGGCGCCGGACAGAGCGGACAAAAAAGCAGAGACGACTGTCTCTGCAATCTGCACTCTGAATTGTCAGACGGCCAGGCGGCCGTTGCAACAATGCGTTCAAGCGGTGAAGCGGGAGCGAATTGTTCAGTTCGCGTGGCTCTTGGCCAGTTCTGCCAATGCGCTGAAGCCTTCTGCGTCATTTGCGGCGATATCGGCCAGCACCTTGCGATCCACCTGGACATCAGCCTTCTTAAGTCCGTAGATCAGGTGACTGTAGCTAATGCCGTTGAGCCGGGACGCAGCATTGATACGGGTAATCCACAACCGGCGGAAATCGCGTTTGCGGTTGCGGCGGTCGCGATAGGCAAAGGCAAGCGATCTGATCATCGCCTCGTTGGCGCGCTTGAAGAGCTTGGACCGGCTGCCGAACTGCCCCTTGGTGAACTTGAGTACCTTTTTATGGCGCCTGTGCGCATAAACCTTTGGTCTGGAACGTGCCATTGGTTAAATCCTTGTATCTAACGGTTGCGATGCCTGGGAGCGGGTCGCTTTGGGCCTGAGCCGCCTGCATGGTTGGATAGGCGATGGAACTGCAATCGGGTCGGGGACGAAAAAACGCGTTGCGCTCTGCCAGGTTCCCGACCCCGTCGAGACAGGCCTAGGAGACCAGCTTTTTGGCGGCTATGGCCTGACCTTTGTTTGGGCTCGTAATCTTGTGGCGGTAGTCGCTGACCTTGCGCTTTTTGCGGCGCAGGTGGTTGCCGCCCTGTTTGCGGCGCAGCAACTTACCGTTTTTCGTCACACGGAAGCGCTTCTGCGCGCCCTTATGGCTCTTCATCTTTGGCATAGTTTTTCTCGGTTGTTGCCGCGCCCCTTACAAGCAGAGACACATTGAAACTGCACGATAGGATGCAGTAGCTAAACGAAAATCGCGCCCCCTTAAGGCGGGGGCGCATTGGACATTGTCACACCCGTCAGCGCATGCGCGACTGACGGCGTCATGCAAGCCTAAATGATAGCACAGCCGCCCACCAAGCTCAAAATTCGGCGGTCGGCAGCTACAGGCAGCTATAGAATTCGACTACGAGGCTGGGGCGAGAAGCATCACCATGCTGCGGCCTTCAAAGCCCGGATGGGATTCGACGACAGCTTCGTCCTCCAACTCTTCCGTCACCCTTTTCATCAAGTCAAGGGCAATGTCGCGGTGGACGATCTCGCGGCCGCGGAAGCGGATGCGTACTCGCACTTTGGCGCCATCGTTCAGGAACTTTCTCGCCTTGTTGAGAACGACCTGAATATCATGTTCGCCCGTCTTAGGCCGCAAGCGCACTTCCTTGATCTCGATCTGCTTCTGGGCCTTGCGTGACTCCCGCTCCCGTTTCTGTCTCTCGTAGAGGTACTTGCCATAGTCCATAAACCGGCATACCGGTGGCTTGGCATTGGGCGCAACCTCTACCAGATCCAGATCTCTCTCCTCGGCGGCCTGCAGAGCGGCCTGCACATCCATGATGCCGAGTTGCGTGCCAACTTCATCGATGACCCGCACTTCACGCGTACGAATCCGGTGGTTGATTCGTGTTGTGTTTCTGCTAATTCCTGATCTCCTTTGGGCGTTTTGCCCTCAACACCACAGATGTAGACACCTTTTCCCTTTTTGCGTAGATGAATCCTTGCGCCCGAATGTTAAGGTGGTAGCGCATTGAAACACCTATTTCAAAATGGGGTTGCCGTCAAAAGCCATCTGTGGAAAACGATCGACTGTAAAATCCGTGAGAGTATAACATTACAAAAGTGCTACGTCAAGCCTGAAAAAAGCGCCTGAACGTTGCCCCAATAGGTGGACAACTGCTGTCTGAATCAGGTTGTTCAGAACCTGTAGATGCTCAGGTTTGGAGACGACAGGTCGTTGTCCGGAACACAGTTTTCGTGTTTGGGCGCCGCCAGGTTAACAGGCTGCCTGAACATGGCGATTACGTGCATCACCGCACGTATGCGGCGCCAGAGACCAACAGGGGCACCAGTCGAGCGCCCCTGCTGTTTTGTCTTATCACCGCGTCCAGAGGGCACGCAGCGAAAGTCTATTCATACCAGCCGGAGCCAATGAGCAGTCCGTCGTGGCGCACGGTCCAGGAGTGCTTGGTCTCCTCCTCGCCGGTGGCGGGATTGACGAAGACGTAGTGTACCCACAACCCCTCTTCCGTGGCTTGCAGCATGTCGGTGCCGAAATGATAGCCGGTGGAGTCCAGGCCCAGCTCTTCCTTCAGGTCCATACCCAGTAGATCCGGGTTGGCGTGGGCAATTAACTGATCGTTCTCGTCGAAGATGTAGACATACCACGCCCCGTCCACGCTTGCCGACGTATTGTAATAGGCGACCGCCTCTTCGCGGCCATACGCCTTGTAGTACCGGAGCGCACGATCGACGACGGCGACGGTGTATTCGGCCGGTTGCGCCTTGGTCACTGCCGTAGCCAGAGTAGGCAGGACCTGATACCAGCCGGAGCCGAATAGCAGCCCATCATGCCTGACCATCCAGGAATGCTTGAGCTCCTGGTTGCCGGTGACGGGGTTGAGGAAGACATAGTCTACCCACAGTCCTTCCTCGGTCGCGCTGAGCATCAGATCGCCAAAGCGATAGCCGGTGACATCAACGGCCAGGTCACCCTTCGCATCTTCTCCTAACAGGTCAGGGATGGGGGAGGCGATCACATGATCGTTCTCATCCAAGATGAAGACAAACCATTCGCCGTCCACGCTTTCCGGGGAGTTGTAGTATTCGATCGTCGCCTCCCGCCCCTCGGTCTCATATCGTTGCAAGGCCTGCTCTACCATGGCCACGGTGTAGCCCGCACGGTCCGCTTTGGTGACGCCCACTTTCAGACCGGGCAGGACCTGGTACCAGCCGGAGCCGAAGAGCAGCCCGTCCCGCCTGACCACCCAGGAATGTTTGAACTCCTGGTTGCCGGTGGAAAGGTTCTGGAAGAGATAGTCCACCCACAGTCCCTCTTCGGTCGCGGTGAGCATCAGGTCGCCGAAGCGGTAGCCGGTGACATCGACGCCCAGGTCTCCCTTCAGGTCCATGCCAATGAGATCGGGATTGGCGTGGGCGATCAACTTATCGTCCTCATCGAAGATAAAGACATAGTATTCGCCGTCCGCGCTCTCCGGTGTGTTGTAGTACTCGACCGTCGCCTCTCGCCCCTGGGCTTCATAGCGCTGCAGGGCCTGCTCTACCATGGCTACGGTGTAGGCCACGGGATGCGCTTTGGTGGCGCCCAATTGCAAGCCGGGCAGAACCTGGTACCAGCCGGAGCCGAAGATAAGGCCGTCGTGACGGACGACCCAGGAATGTTTGAACTCATGGTTGCCTGTGGCGATATTGAGGAAGAAGTAGTCGACCCAGAGGCCTTCCTCGTCGACACTGTGCAGGAGTTCACCGTAATGGTATCCGGTGATGTCGACGCCGAGCTCGCCAATTTCATCGCCTATGGAATACTGTCCGCGCAGTTCCTCTCTGGGGTGGCCGATGAGGATGTCGTTTTCGTCGATGAGGAAGACATACCATTCGCCGTCAAGGTTTGCGGGCGAGTTGATGTATTCGAGGGTGGCTGCGCGTCCCTCGGTCTTGTAGCGTTGGATGGCCTGTTCAACAAGATGGACGGAGTAGCCTGGACGATCGGCCTTAGTGGGGGCGCTGCGGGAGAGGTCGGGCAGAATCTGATACCAGCCGGAAGCGAAGATCAGCCCGTCGTGGCGCACCGCCCAAGTATGCTTGAACTCCTGGTTGCCGGTGGCAAGGTTGAGGAAGATGTAATCGACCCATCTCCCCTCCTCGGTGGCGCCGGCGATGGCTTCGCCTTGTCGATAGCCGGTGATATCCACCCCTACAGGGCCGTGCAGGCTCTCACCCAGCAGATCCGGGTTGGCGTGGGCGATTATCTCGTCGTTCTCATCGACGATGAAAACATACCACTCGCCGTCCACGCTTTCCGGGGAGTTGTAGTAGTCAACGGTGGCCTCCCGTCCCTGGGCGTCGTAGCGTTGCAGAGCTTTCTCTACCATGGCCACCGTGAACCCGGCGCGATCGGCCTTGGTAACCTGTTGGGTGACGGCGCCATCCATTTGCAAATTGGATGTCATGTATTGATCACAGCCGGACACAAACAGGGCGGCAGCTATCAGTACGGCTGCTAATCTACCAAGTAACAAACGGTTGTGCATCATCTTCCTCCTGTAGCGCTCTTCATTGAGAGCCGGTTATTCCGGGTCGAACGGTTAAACATGCAGATTTCACAGAAACATACCGAACACACCTGCACCGAGCCATCCAGTGAGGTGTGTTCGGCAGTAGGCAAAACGTATGCGCTCCAGCCTGTACTTCAGCGCGCGAATATTTTCGCATGCGCCTCTATCGAGCGGAGGCGCGGATGGTTCAAGGCACTACCAGTTTCGTACTTCACGCGAAAGATGCGCATGTGTGACGGGCCGTTCTCTCTACAGTGTCTTGGCGCGGGTGGCGATACGCTCAGCGACAAGCGAGACGAACTCTGCCACCGGCATGCCGTTCTGGCGGACGCCGTCGCGGCGGCGCAGCGAAACGGTCTCTTCTTCCACCTCGCGATCACCCACGATCAACATATAGGGCACCTTCATACCCTGGGCTTGGCGGATCTTGTTGTTCATGCGGTCGCTGCTCAGGTCGGCGGAGACCCGCGCCC
>JAPPKT010000208.1 GCA_028819675.1 Caldilineaceae bacterium
CATGGCCCAAGCCCACCGATGAAGCCTGGCGCCGCACGCGCCTGACCGGCTTCAAATTGGACAACTTTACACCCTTCGCCGTCCCCGACGGCACAGTTGAACGGGATGGCCTGGAGCCCGAACTCCTTACCTCCCTTGAGGAGATGGAGTCCTCAGCCTGCCTGATCTATCGTGACGGAGGCGTACTGTACAGCGAGGAAATCGAAAATCTGAAAGAGAAGGGCGTCTTATTTACGGACCTGCAAACGGCCGTACAGCAGCACCCTGAACTGGTGCAAAAGTACTTCATGACCGAGGCTGTAACCCCGGACGCCAACAAATTCGCTGCACTGCACGCCGCACTGTGGGATACCGGCTCCTTCATCTTCGTCCCCCGCTACACGAAGGTGGAACTTCCTCTGCATGCGGTCCTCTTCCAGGGCGAACGCGTCGGTGGATATCACCATACCCTTCTCGTGGCCGAAGAAGGAGCCGAAGTTACCCTTGTCGATGATCTCATGGGCGCCGAAAACGCCTTGCAGGCCTCCGTCGTGGAGCTTATCCTGATGGACAACGCCCAGGTCCGCTACATGAATCTGCAGGACTTCCAGCATTCCGCCTGGAACTTCCTCACCGGGCGGGCAGTTCTGGGCAAGGACGCCGACCTGCGCTGGATCCAGGTAAGTTGGGGCAGCCGTCTGACAAAGGCCTTCCTCAGCCTGGACCTGCGAGGAGAAGGTGGACACGGCGAGCTTCTGGGACTCTACTTCCCAACCCGGCGCCAGCATATCGACCATCAGACCTTGCAACTGCACCGCGTAGCCAACTGCTACAGCGACCTTCTCTTCAACGGCGCTCTCAAACATCGTGCCCGCAGCGTCTACATGGGTATAATCAAAGTGCTGCCCGGCGCACAGAAGACCGACGCCTTCCAACGCAATGGAAACCTCATCCTGGATAGAAGCGCCCGCGCCGACAGCATTCCCGGGCTCGAAATCGAGGCCGACGATGTCCGCTGTACCCATGCAGCCACCGCCGCACAGGTCGAGGACGAATACGTCTTCTACCTCATGGCCCGCGGCCTCACCAGACCGCAGGCCGAAAGAATGATAGTGCAGGGCTTTCTACAGGGCGTGCTCGATCGCGTTCCCGTCGAAGCCGTCATGCGCAAGTTGGAAACGGTAATCAGTCGCAAAATTAGTAGGTAATCACAGATATCCAATCTTGGAGGAGTGCAATGGCAGACAAAGGCTATGCCAATCCAGACGTGTTGGTCAGCACCGAGTGGGTCGCCGCTCATCTGAATGACGACAACATCCGCCTGCTCGAATCAAACGAGGACGTCCTGCTCTATGACACGGGCCACATCCCCGGCGCACAGAAGATCGACTGGCACGAAGACCTGAACGACGCCGTCGTTCGCGACTATGTGGGTCAACAGCAATTCCAGGCCCTCATGGAGAAGCTGGGAATCTCCAACGACACCACAATCGTCTTCTACGGTGACAAAAGCAACTGGTGGTCGACCTACGCCTTCTGGGTATTCCAACTGTTCGGACACACCAACGCCAAAGTGATGGACGGTGGCCGCCAGAAGTGGGTCGACGAGGGCAGAGAGCTCACGACCGACACACCCTCCTATCCCGCCGCCTCCTACAGCGCGCCTGCACGCAACGACGCCGCCATCCGCGCCATGCGCGACGAAGTACTGTCTCACCAGCAGGCCGGGCTGCCACTCGTCGACGTACGCAGCCCAGCCGAATATAGCGGTGAACTGCTTCACATGGCCGACTATCCCCAGGAGGGCTCGCTGCGAGGCGGGCATATCGCCGGCGCCCGCAACGTACCCTGGGCACGCGCAGCCAACGACGACGGCACCTTCAAGAACGCCGATGACCTGCGTGCCATCTATGAGGAAGAGCAGGGACTCAGCGGCAGCGACAACATCGTAGCCTACTGCCGCATCGGCGAGCGCAGCAGCCACACCTGGTTTGTCTTGACCTATCTGCTCGGCTACGACACCGTCCGCAACTACGACGGTTCCTGGACCGAATGGGGCAATGCCGTCGGCCTGCCCATCGAGAGATAGAAGCTGCGTCTCTGCCGTTTGGTCCCTACTGCAATCTGAAGCTGCCAATCACAAAAAAAGGCAAGGGGCAGTTACCGCCCTTTGCCTTTCCTATAGGTCAATACTACGGGCACATGGACCTGTTTCGAGAAGCCATCATTGACCATTACAAGCACCCCCGGCACAAGGGCAAGCTGGAGGACGCCGATGTCCACCGTCACGAGTTGAACCCCTTCTGCGGCGACGAGGTAACCGTCCACCTGAAGATCGCAGACGACGTCGTAGCCGATGCCGCCTTTGAAGGCCGGGGATGCGCCATCAGCCAGGCCAGCGCGTCGATGATGATGGAGGAAATAATCGGCATGCCCGTTGCCGAACTCAAAGAATGGGGCAAAGAGGAGGTCCTCGATCTGCTGGGAATCGAGATCGGGCCCGTCCGCCTCAAATGCGCACTCCTGCCCTTGAAAGCGCTCAAGGCAGGTCTTTACGGCCTGACAGAGTGGCCCGACTAGACCAAACGCCGAGGAACCAAGCACAAATGGAAGATTTTGTTAGAGTGGCCGCAACTGAGGACATCCCGCCGGGAGAACGGCTTCTTGTCGAACTGGATGGTATCCGTATCGCCGTTTTCAACCTGGACGGCGAATACTACGCCATCGAGGATGTCTGTACGCATGATGGCGGCCCTCTTGTCGAAGGTCAAGTCCTGGATGGCGGCCAGGTCGAGTGCCCCAGGCACGGCGCCCGCTTCGACATCCGCACCGGTGAGGCGCTCAGCATGCCTGCTTTCGAGCCAACCCCATCCTACGAAGTTCAGGTTGACGGTGGCGACATTTACGTGGAAAGACCCTTCTGAGGAGAAAGACTCGATGACCGATAACACACTACCCACGCCCGACGAGGTTCGAGCCGAAATCAGGACCCATGTCAAGGATCCCGAACTGATGATGAATATCGTCGACCTCGGCCTTGTCTACGATATCGAAGTGACCGCAGAGAACAACATCGACGTGACCATGACGCTGACAAGCCCCGGCTGCCCGGTCGGCCCGCAGATCATCAGCGACGTCCAGCGCACCGCCCACAACGCCTTCCCCAGCGTCAGCGAAGTCAACGTCCACCTGGTCTGGACCCCCTTCTGGAATCCCGACATGATGTCCGAGGACGCCAAAGACGAGCTGGGTATCTTCTGAACTGTGAGGGCAACTCGCCCTCTGCCTGGACAAGACACGGGACCTGGTCGGAGACGAAATACCAGGCCCTCGGGGGAGTTCTATGTAAAGGTGGACCTGTCCCATTAGGCCCCCCGCGCTTTAGCGTACCTACTCTGTCGCCGCCCGCGTCCGCGCCCCGCGCCGCATCTGTCCGGAAAGTGATCGGTTCTACTTGGGAGTCCGATTTCCGCCATCTCGCGGCCCGTTCAGTACCCCGAAGGCTCAGATTCGTCCCGCCGCAATCTCCAGCGCCCGGTCAAAGTCTGACTTCGCCTCCTCTGTCCGTCCCAGCACCGCCTTCGCCACCGCCCGATTTCTATAGGCCTCTACGTCGTTGGGCCGCCGCAGGATCACCTGGTCGTAATCGGCAATGGCCTCCTCATACTCGCCGCGACGCTCCTTCGCATTCCCGCGATTGAAGTATGGCTCAGCGCTCTCAGGCAGCAGCCGGACTGCTTCATCATAGTCGCCCACAGCCGCGTCGAGACGTCCCAGCTTGGCCAGCGCAACGCCCCGATTGTTGTACGCCGCCGCGTACTCTGGCCGCAACCGTATCGCGTGCGCATAGTCGGCGACGGCCGCCTCGTACCGCCCCAACTCGACTTGCAACAGTCCCCGGCTATTGAATGTCTCCACATTGTCCGGATTTAGCCCAATTGCCATATCGAAATCCGCAATTGCCTCCTGACTCCGACCAAGCCTGGACCTGACACGCCCTCGCACGAGGTAGACCCTCTCGTATTCGGGCTCGATACGGACTGCCTCGTCCAGATCAGCGATTGCATCCCCGTACTGGCCAAGCTCGGCAAGCAATTGCCCTCGATTCAAATACGCAAATACATTCTCCGGGTCAAACCTGGTCGCCGTAACTAGGTCCTCAATCGCATCTTGATACTGCTGAAGCGCAGCCTTGGCATTGGCGCGATTTATGTAGGCTTCGGCCAAATCCGGTCTCAGATGAACTGCACGGTCGTAATCTGCAACTGCCTCTTCATATTGGCCCAGATTGCTCTTTACGTTTCCCCGGTTATTGTACGCCTCGGCGTAATCCGGTCTCAATCGTACCGCTTGTGAGTATGCCGCCAGCGCCTCCCGTGACCCGGACGTGCCTCTCTCGCTCAACCCGCTGCTCGGCAGGAAATACGCGCGCGCTTGCCGTTCGGTCATCTCCTCGCGCTCCTGCTCAACCGTTCCGACAGGTCTCCTATGGACCGAAACGCTAGCGCAGCCAGTTCGTTATTGCTCCCTTCAGCAACGCTGGCGATGTGCTTCCATCTCTCTATCGACTCGTCGAGTCGTCCATCCTCTTCCAACTGCCGGGCCTCCGCAATGGCAGATGCCCCGGCCCTGCCCGGCACTCGACTGAGCTCCTCGCCGATCTGGGTTCGCGCAAAAGGCAACTCTACGCCTGCCATACTGCGCAGCGGCTCGTCGGCTTTCCCGCCATAGCCCCGAATCTCTTCCGCAAGCCGGCCCGCTTCCTCTACGTGCCCGTGCGCCGCTCTGACGTTCTCCCGTACCGCCTCCTCAATCTCCCGCAACCTCCTTAGAGCAAGGTACCCCGCAAAGCCCAATAGTATCACCATCAGGGCGAGCAGGAGAGCGATTCCGGTCAGCCACCATCCGACCGAATCAGCCCGGTCGTCCAGAATCTCCCGCCGCAGTTCGTTGAACTGGCGCTGAATCTCAACCTCCGTGGCAACATCAATCGCGGAACTCTCTTCAGAGGCCCCGCCATCTCGGCCCACTGGAGCTTGCCCTGACAACGCCGTAGGCGCAGCCAATATGACCGCTGCCGCAATCGCTAGCGCAAAGATGAGATTCCGCTTCAGGTTCCGATTGACTCGCACTTTAGGACGCGCTTAGCCTCCTGACCGAACTGTGGAACGTATAGGCATCAACGGTCGCTCCACCGGTTACCGTACAATTATTTCTTCTTTGGCTGGGAATCTGCTGTGCAATTCAACGTAGGCAAACAGCTGGACGAGGAGGAAACCCTTCACGTTTGTATAGTTTCCCCTCCGGTCTTCCCCCAAATTCCGGGGCACTACGCCCGAATTGGAACGTCCAGCACCATTGCCTGGTCAATCTCATTCTAGGACACGCTGGCAGTAGAAGCAACACTGTCATGGAACGCTGCGAATTCAGGCGTTCCCAATCTTCATCACCACGCCTCACCCTTCACCACGACGACAAACCCTACATTGCCCACGTATCCCTTACCTCCAGGCAGATTTATGCCTCCCGTGTTGCCATGATTTCCTGTTGGGCCATGGAAATTGAAAAACTCTGTATATCTGTTCTCAGGGTCGGCTCTCAGAGATACCTCAATGGCCAAACGTCGCGAATCGTCCCTGTACCGCGGCGAGTCCACTACGTATCCGTCCCCGCCTATCCTGTTCAGTATGGCCGCCACACTGTTCCGATTACAGATGACACCGAATCTCCTGTCTCCACTATGAATCGCGGCATCGTAACATTCAATCGCATCGTCAAAGCGACCTAACGTGACAAGTACATTTCCCTTGTTGAACTGTGCGTAGGGACTGCCAGATTCTATGGCAACATCATAATCCCGTACTGCTTCGCAAAACCTGCGCAACTGGAGGTATGTATTTCCTCTGTTCAGGTAACTCGAAGCTCTTCTTTCACTATTTTGCATTCCTATGCGGATTGCTTCTCCATAGTCTTCGAGCGCGCCCGTCAAGTCTTCTAATTCAGCCTTTACGTTCCCGCGATTATAGTAGAGTTGCCACACACGGTGTTTGTTTGTTGAGACGTCTGCCTTCCTGGCGAGTTCCTCTGCCAGCTCTTCTTCATATCGGATCCCCAGATCGTAGTCTCCACGGGCGCCCCACAAATCCCCCGATGCCGCTTTGGCATTTCCTCGAACATAATGGAAGTATCCCAAATCCTCATCAGTAGCAAGCTCAATACTCTGGTCGTAATGGGCGATCGCGCCAGTAAGGTCACCCTGCAAATAGCACTGGTTGCCCTGAAGCAGGCTAAATTCAGGATCTTCTATCTCAGGTATGGGAAGTCTTGGACTGTTCACAGCCGAGAACCACTGTAGATCGGCGAAAAGCGCAGGTCTGCGGTAGCCGTTCATCTCTTCTAGTTCTTGTCGTATCCGCGGCTTGTCAGATGCGGCGATGACAAATGAACTGACCGCGTCTGCCGGAATCAGCGGCCACGCCTGTACGCTCAATCCTCCGCTTTGCGATGCCTGGGCATCGTTCTTCTCTTGAACTGACAACTCAAAGTAAAGGTTTCCGCCCTCTCTGTCAGGCCATCTGAAAATCTCGTCGACACTTTGAACTGCTTCTTCAACCGATATCCGCCGAAATCTGGTCTCACCGTCCAGATCCAGTACAATCACTCTCCCGTCACATCCATCCTCCTCACATGCGTACCACAAAGCCGTCAAAGGATCTAACGAGAAATCTAGGAAACCGGTTGCGGCGCCGAAGCCATGAAGTTTGGCTAGAAGCTGAATGTCCGGAATCTTGTGGCCATTTGCACTTCCAAAGCCATGGCCTCTTGCGGGGTCCAACAATACCGATCGATGGTAGACCCAGTGCATATCGGCATAGAGTACATTCTCAATGACGCTTTCATCATTATCGAAATAACTGATAAGTCGACGCGTCGCTGCAGAAAGTAACTTCCAGCTGCTATCTGCCTGCCCTCGGAACACACACGTGCTGGGCAAATCGCCTATTTTGCTCAAGAAGGCTCTTTCAACAGCTGTCACCTACGTTGCTCCTCCGAGTCTACCCAACGGAATCTCCGAGACCGACTTTCCAGTCGTCAAGAGTTGCAGTGCGAACGGTACCCGTCCCAGATCGCTTGCCTCCAGGAGAGGGAAGACCGGACACGGCTAGGTTGCGCCAAAACTTCAAGCTGTAGGGGCGCCCCTTGCGGGTGCCCTGTCGATTTCTCCCAATCTTCGGCAAATGTACAAGCTCTCCCTACGCCAACCTCTGCCCATCCAGACTCCTCCCTTTCTCGGCCTCCTTCCTTCTGTAGTAAGTCAACTCCTTCCCATAGGAAATAAATCACCACCCCCGATTCTTCCTGAAACGAGTCGCGGCAAATCCGACAGAGCATCTGTAAAGGAAAGGCGCAACTGCACGCACCGATTTCCATATGAGCGCTGACTGCAATCGGTTTTGTCTTCCGGGGTTTCCGGGGCGTGGGAGAATCCTTGCTACTTTCTAGAGGGGAGGAAAAGGTATCGCAAACCAAGCAACCCCGTCTCGGCGTTGTAAGTTTGCCTGTGGTTCCCGATGAAATTGTGGTGGCCAGCTTCATTGCTGTTCCGTTCACACCAGGCAGGCCAAAAGTCAACTACGCAACGGAGTCTCACGTCCTGCTTTTCGCGAATACCCTACGCTGCCGTTGAATGTTTTCCTCTCTGGGGTCCCCGCAAAAGAGGCGCAATAGCCCAGAGTTTCTGCCTCCTCATCCAAATCTGCCTCTGTACACAGTTTCATGCCGGGCCGAACCCGCTTCTCCCTGGACAGAAATGGTCGAAACTTGGCAGGAGAGGAACTATACCCCACCCTTCCCAGTTTACAGGAATTTACCCCTTATATAAAACACACTTTTCAGTGTTGTGCAAAATCTGTATAAAGAGTGTGTACCGCTTTGTGATGTTTACGACTGCGGCTCTCTGACCCGAATCTGCCCAATCCCGAACACATCGAGATTCTCAGTCAATCTCACTTGAATCTTCATTGTGCCCTCCTCTCTCCCAATGGTTGCAGGAATCCCAGCGCTACCATCTGCAAAAGTAGCGGATGGCCGTGAAGCGGCTCGCTGAGAAAGCTCTCAGCAACCATCGCAGCGTAACGGGCAAATAACTGGTCGCCCGCAAAGTGCAGCCACGCACTCTGCGCCAGTAATGCCTGCCGCAACTGCCCGCCCAATTCCTGCGGGACCTCTTCCGGAACTATCGAAGCCGCCAGCTTGCCCAAAGCCTCCAAAGGCATGCCGGCCAGACTCTGCAATCCGCTTCTATCCCCTCTGCGTGCCGTCAGTTGACGCCTGATTTCTCCTGTGTCGGCACCCGCATTTCCTACCGGCAGGACCCAGCCGGCCATAGCCGGATGTTCCAGCAACGCAGCCGAAAACTTCGCCAGCTCTTCCCTATTCTCTTCCCACAACGCTGGCCCCGATGCCGGCAACGAAGAGAACGCATCGGAAGCAGGTTCCCTCTCACATTCAAACAGAAAGGGGCAGTATAGCGTGAACTCCTCCGGCAGGGGGCGCCCAGAGCCCTGCCACTGGCCCTCCAGACTCTCTTGCAGGCAATGACGCGCATAGCTGTACGGAACGACAACGAATATGCTCCGCTCTCCGGGCGACACCGAAATAGACAGCCGCTCCCCTACTTGCCGCCTCGTCGGAAGTTGCCTGCGGTCCACGCCCTCGCCCCCAAATGCCCCGAGAACGCCCGCCTCCCTGTTAACCCGCAGTCCGACCAGTCTGCAACCATTCTCGTCTCCGTCGCTGAGGAACCACAGGTGCTGCGTGCCCTGCATATCGCTTGGCGAGAGCAGCGCCCACCACTCGTCCACCGCCTTCTCCGGTTCCCAGCGAACGCCCGCAAGCCGCAGCTTGCGCAGGTTTCGAGCTGCCTTCTGAGCCAGTTCTGGCCCCAGGGTCGATTGCAGCGTGTGTAAAGCCGACGCGCTCTGCCTCCCGACTTCCGACCCGCGCAGCGCGCCCAGACTGTCCAATGCAGCCTCCACGACGCCCCCCCGGGAATCGTACGCGATCAGCCGCAGCAACTCAGGTCGGTCCGCCTCTGACAGTTGGCCGATTAAATCGAGGACCAGATAGGCAATTTCCTGATTCTCCTGCCTCATCTGTCTCACATACTCCAGCAACACATGCCGGTTGGACCGCGCCTCCCTCACTGCATCCTGCAGGCTCTGCATCACAACCAGATTCGGGTCCCTCAAATCGCCCATCAGACCCGCCGAAACCTCGATCCCAAGAAACTTCTCCAGGATCATCGCCGCATTCAACCGCGTCTGTGTGGGATTGTCTCGTCGGCCCGCCTCCTTGCGCAACATCGCAGCCGCCTCCGGCCCACCCAGCAACGCCGCAAGTCGGCCCAATCCCCCTCGCATCTGGCTGTTTCCTGTGCCTAGATGCTTGCGAACCGCCAGCAGAACCAGTTCCGCGGCATATTCGCGCACGATTCTCTCCACTTCATGCGCCATTGCCGCTTCAGAATCTGTTTCGGCCAGTCCTGCGACCGCCTCCTCCACGACTCTTCTCTGAGGAAGTGAGTGAATGACTCTATTGCCCATGCATGAAGTATACCACGCACGAAAACGCCAACACATCCCGGAA
>JAPPKT010000398.1 GCA_028819675.1 Caldilineaceae bacterium
CCCCAAGGCTACTTTGACGCCGTCGACCGGGGCAAACGCCTCCTGAGCGCCGTCCCCTACGCGGCAAAATGCGGTGGCCTCCAGCTACGGACCTGGAAAGAGATGGTGGCCCAGCAGGCCCTGTCCGCCAACTTCACAGGCCAGGGCTGGCGCACGCAGTTGGGCTATCCCGATGTGCCGCTCTATTCGCCGCAGGAGGCCGGCGCGCAGTTCTGGCGCCTTGCCCAGCCCGTGCGCTTCGCCTTTTTCGAGCACTGGCAGACCGACTTCCTGGGCCACTACCGCGATCTGCGCGGGGCCGTCAAGAACTTTCAACAAATCGACGGTTTTCTGGCCGGATTGCTGGATGTCATGGACTGGCAGGAGACCCTCCTGATAGTCGCCAGCGATCACGGCAACGTGGAGGACTGCACAATCCGCAAGCATACCGAAAACCAGGCCTTGACCGTTCTCGTCGGCGGCCGTGCCGCTGCCTATGCCCGGCGCGTTCAGCGGCTGGATAATTTCGCCGATATCGTCGCCGACTTTCTGGATGAAAGGGACATTGTCGGCGGCCACTGACAAGCCCCCGAGTGACCAAATTCCAACCATCGTTCTGACAGATCGTCCAATATCCAACTGCCTGTACCATTTACCAGCCTTTGCAACGCATCAAAACCACAGATTGGAGAAACTATGGAACTGCTGCCTTTTGCCAACCCCGGCCGCTTCTGGAAAGGGAACCTTCACACCCACTCGACCCGCTCCGATGGAACGCAACCGCCTCAGGAGGTCTGTCGGCTCTACCAACAGGGCGGTTACGACTTCATCGCCCTGACCGATCACTTCCTGGAACAGTACAGCTTTCCCATCACCGATACCCAGCCGTACCGTTCTGCCGGGTTCACGACCATCATCGGCGCGGAACTGCACAGCGGGGCCATCGAAAACGGCTCGGTCTGGCATATCGTGGCCGCCGGCCTGCCCTTTGACTTTGCCCCCCCGTCTGCCGACGAAAGCGGCGCCCAACTCGCGGCCAGGGCTATGCAGGCCGGCGCCTTCGTCGGCATCGCTCATCCCCACTGGTACACGCTTACCGCAGCCGATGTCGACGCTCTGGGTCCGGCGCACGCGTTCGAGGTCTACAACGGCATTGCCGCAGACGCCAACGACCGCGCCGAAAGCTGGCACATCATGGACGTACTTTCGGACAGACGCCAGCGCTACTTCGCCTACGCCGCCGACGATGCCCATCTCACCGACAACTACAAGGACTTCCGCCGCGGCTGGGTGCAGGTGAAAGCCGAGGAATTGTCGCCGGAAGCCCTGCTCACGGCATTGAAGGCCGGAGCATTCTATTCCAGCACCGGACCGGAAATCTACGACATCACTTGCGTCCCAGGAGAACGCCTTTCCGTCCACTGTTCGCCCGCTGAACGCGTCTTTCTGACCGGTGTCGGCAGCGCCGCTCAGCGCGCTTGGGGCAACGGTCTCACAAGCGCCGAATTCGACCTGTCCGAGTGGGACAGCCACTACTGCCGGGTGACGGTGCGGGACCAGTGGGGCGGCAAAGCGTGGTCGAACCCGATCTGGTTGGAAGAATGAGCGGCAATTCGGATTCGGCCGGTCTGCAGGTCGATGTCCTCTGTCTGGGCATCGCCTGCTATGACCTGATTTTCTCGGTCGACCGGCACATCGGCGTCGACGAAAAGATGAAAGCGTCCGACCTGACCGCTTGCGGCGGAGGCATCGCCGCAAATGCGTCCATGACCGTCGCTCGTCTTGGATACTCCGTCGCCTTCGCCGGCTATCTGGGCCAGGATATGTACGGCGACAAACATCTCGACGAACTCAACGCCGCTGGCGTCAACACGGCTCTTGTCGTCCGCGGCGAATGGCCGACTTCCCTGTCCGCCATCCTCGTCAAACCGGACGGCTCCCGTGCGCTCGTCAACTACGGCCTTGGCAGAGAAATGCCGGGCGAGGAGGAGTTCCACCTCGAAGATTGCCGCCCGCGTGCGGTTCTGGTGGACGGACATTACCACGAGGCAGCCGTGCCCCTGGTCGCCCGTGCCCGCGCCGCTGGCATCCCCACCGTTCTCGATGGCGACACTCTCCATCCCGGCTCGAAAACACTGATGGAGATGGTGGAATTCCTGGTGGTCTCAGAGCACTTTGCCCGGCAGTTCAGCCGTCAGGACGACGTGGATGAGGCCCTGACGCAGCTGAGCTGCTGCGCGCCCTCGACAATCATCACTCTCGGCGAACGCGGACTGTGCTGGCGCAACCGTGCAGACAGCCGCTATGGCGCCGGCGCCGGCAGCTACCCGGCCTTTGCGATCACGGCAGAGGACACCACCGGCGCCGGCGACGCCTTCCACGGCGCCTTCGCCGCCGGCCTTTCACAGGGGATGGCATGGGAGGAACTACTGCGTTTCGCCTCAGCGGTCGGCGCGCTCTGCTGTACCAAAAAAGGCGCCCGTCTTGGCATCCCAACCGGCCCGGAGGTGGCCGCGTTTCTGGCGCGCAATTGACCAACGCCAGCGGTGCGGTGCAGGTGACAATTGACCAGAATCGGTCGCTGCCTATCTGCCCTGCCCGACATATTACGCTGCGCGTTTTCCGCCAATTTTCGAGCTTGTAAACGATTTAATTTTCTTGTATTGTGTGGTATGTTAGTAGTAGAGTATGGTAGTATCTGAATGAGGTATCGTCGACCAATGGCGGCGGCGACAAAATAGTGGACGGTTCGACAGCCGTCCATTTTATTCGTACTTCTTCTCGCTAAAGGCCCGATAACATAGGGTCGGCAGGACAAGCTCGACGCACAGCCGTCGAACAACAAGACAACTGTTAGAACATCCCATCCATCATGGTTTCGGGAGGCAGATAATGACGGTAACGGCTCCTGAGCGGCAGTTCGACGACGGCCTTACCGACGAATTCCCGCCGGATCTCTATGAACCGACAGGGGTTGTCACCGGTGTCGACGGCTTTGACGCTGTCACCGATGCCCACGTTGCGCAGTTCCACGAGCAGGGCTTTCTCATTGTCGAGAACGCCTTCACCGCGCACGAAGTGCAGGTGGCGCTGGACGGTCTGTTTCACCTCTTGTCAGGTGAAGTGGAGGAGTTCAACGGCGTCCAGTACGAGCGGGCTTCCGCTGGCGTAGCGGTTGAGGAGATGCCGCTTGAAGAGAAGCAGGACTACGTTCGCAAATTCATGAGCTTCGTCGACTACGACGAGCGCCTCAACGAGCTCGCGCATCACCCCCTCCTGCTGGCCCTTGTGGAACGCCTCATCGGCGATTCGCCCGTGCTGTTCCAGAGTATGGCGCTGCTCAAGCCGCCCCGTCTGGGTCGCGACAAGCCCTGGCACCAGGACGCCGCCTACTTCCAGATCGAACTTGACGCCAAAGTTGTGGGCTGCTGGATCGCGCTGGACGAGGCCACGATCGAGAACGGCTGCATGGTCATTGCCCCGGGCAGCCATCTCAAAGGTCCCGTCGTTCATTTTCGCAGGCGGGATTGGCAGATCTGTGACACCGACGTGGACAACAGTGGAGCGATGGCCGTACCGCTGAAACCCGGCGGTCTCCTGATCTTCCAGAGTTTGCTTCACCACGGCACGCCGCCCAACCAAACCGGGTCGCGCCGCCGCGCGCTGCAGTTCCACTATAGGCCGCAAAGCGCGCCCCTCACCAGCCAAGAGGAAAGACTGGCGATTTTTGGCGGTGAAGGGTTAGGGGCGGAGTGTTGAGTCAGACGAAAGCGGGAAGGCGTGGGAGTCGAACCCACCGCAGCCGGCTCTGCGCCACCTGCCACTGATTTTGAAGACCAGGGCGTCCACCGGGACACATCCCCTCCCGCTGGTTATTGTATCGATTGAACTGCACGCGGTCAAGTGAAGCGGCCGCGTTTTATATCAGGGTCCCACACGCTGGGCACGCAAGTCTGTTTCCCCGATTCAGCTTGCCATAGGCTTTGGCATTCGATCCAGAACGGGTTCTGGTCTCTGGTCACTCTACACGACTCGAAAACGCGTCGTGACCGAAGGCCAACTTTTGGCGACCTATTGATCGCCAGGATTTATCAATAAACTTATACTTGACATCCAACACCCAACGCTGAATGCGGTCTGGATAGAATAGAATGCACCTGGCTTGCCCCGAATGCGGCGCACCGGTTGAGGTTACCCCCTCGTTCGCGAACTGCCCTGCCTGTAACGCAAATGTCGCCTCACACTATACGCCCGCCGAAATGACGCGGACGATTTATCATCGCGCCCTCGAACATTACTCGATGGGAAACGAAGTGGCCGCATTGGAGGGGATCGACCAGGGCATCTCTCTCTTGGAGGCGCCAGAGCTGCACCTGCTGGCGGCTCTCATCTATCGCAAACGCGGTGAATTCAAGGAAATGCGTGAGCATGTGGCCGCTATCCCCGCCGATGACATCCTGCGCAGCGAAGGCGAATGGCTGCTGCGCTCGCACCAGGAGCAGCTCCAGCTGGGACGGCGCGAAGAGGCCCGCCGACGCGGCCGCGCTAAGGGAACCCAACTCGCGGTGGGCAAAGCCAGCCGCCAATTCAGCACAGAATACTACCCTGCTCCCCTCGACAAGAAACAGGTCGCAACCAAGGCCGTCGCCAAAATACGCCGCAACCGTCTTCCCTGGGCGATTCCCATCGCTATCGTGCTGCTGGCTGCCATCTTCTTCTCGCGCGGCTCGGGCGATTCTATCCTCACGGCGTTGCAGCAGCTGCGCACGATACCGGACCGGCTGACCTCCATCTACGCCTCCTTTACCAGCAACGACTCAGCTGCTGTGCCCAGCACAGACGAAGAGTCCGCAACCGGCTCGCAGGTCAGCACAGGCGCCCAGATAAACACCGCCGCCGTCGAAGAGGCGCCGACGCCCGTGCAGGCCTCTGCCGCACCCCCAACGCCCGAGACGCTGCCGACGGCGGCACCGACCCAATCTGTGCCTACCCCCGCTCCTACGGAAAGCCCGTCTCCTGACGTGGCCGCGACAATTATCGCCGCGGCACGCCTGCAATCCTTCGATCTGACCACCTTCCTCAATGAACAAGACCGTGCCGACCTGGCCGCCCTCGGCATAAAGGCGACGTGGGCCCCGGATGCACCCCCCGGCGAGCTGATTCTCCAGGGAACGGTAACAATGACCTCAGTTCAGATCGAGTTGTTGGAGTTGGCGGCCGCGATCGAAGGGGTTACCTCGATCGACAGTAGCGGGCTGGAGCTGGTCCTGCCCGAGACGTACACCGTCCAGGCAGGCGAAAACCTGCGTCACATCGCACTGCGGTTGTACGGAGACCAGGACCGCTGGACAGAGATCTACGAAGCCAACCGGGACCTGGTCGGCGATGATCCCAATAACCTCTGGGTCGGCCTTTCGCTGACGATTCCTCAGGAGGAGATTTCCCAGGAGGAACAGGTCCAGCAATGAGTCGTATTCCCTAACGCTCCGCTACGTCCCTGGTACTGCTCTGTTCCCATAATCCGGCCCTGTTCAAACACTGGACGCGCTGCTATCGACGCATCCGCCCGCGGCGAGAGAACGCATGAAATCCGGCATAATCGATAGACGACTGCTCACAATTCTGCTGGTCGTCTTTGTTCAGATGCTGGGCGCGTCCCTGATTTTCCCCGTCCTGCCGCTGTATGCCCAGCGCGAGTTTCATCTGTCGGCCGAGCTTATCACACTGCTCAGCGCCTCTTTCTTCGCCGCCCAATTCCTCTCCGGCCCCTATGTCGGCCGCCTTTCCGACAATTACGGACGCATTCCCGTCCTGATCGTCAGCCAGATCGGGACGGTCATCAGCTTTGTCATCCTGGCCTTTGCGCCCAGCTTCGGCTGGCTCTTCTTTGCCCGCATCCTCGATGGTATCACCGGAGGCAATATCATCGTGGCCCAGGCCTACATTACCGACATCACGCCCCGCGAGAAGCGCACCGAGAGCCTCGGCTACATTCTCGCCGCCTTTGGCCTCGGTTTCATGTTCGGGCCTGCCCTGGGCGGTGCGCTCGCCGCAGCCTACGGTCCCGCAGTGCCATTCCTGGTAGCCGCCGTAGCCGCAGCCGCTGTAGTCCTGCTCACCTGGTACGCGCTGGATGAAACCCTCTCTGCGCAAGAAAGGCGCCGCGCCCGCGCCCGCCGCGCCGGCAGCCTCACCCTCGGCAGCCTGCTGGGAGGCGCACCCTGGGCCCTGCCCCTGCTGGCCGTCCTCCTCATCGCCTTCTTAGGTCAGTTTGCCCTGGGACTCTTGCAGTCCACCTTTGCGCTTTTCGGAGAAGCGGTACTTTTCCAGGGCGAGAGCCGGGAGGTCACCGATGTCGGCATCGGCCTGCTGCTCTCCGTTGTGGGGATCTCCCAGCTGTTCACGCAGACCTACCTGCTGCGGCGTATGGCGCAGCGCTTTGATGAAGGTCAGCTTGTCGTGATAGGCAGCATTCTGCGTACGATCGGAATGACGGTCTACGCGCTCGTAACAACGCCCTGGCTTGGTGCCTTCGGGTCACTCTTTTTTGCCGTCGGCTACGGGCTCTCCAGTCCACCCCTGCAGTCGATGGCCACCTCTCTCGTGGCCGATCAGGACCGCGGCAGCGTACTCGGCTGGTTTCAGTCCTCCATCAATCTGTCCACCATCATCAGCACAGCCATCGCCGGCGTCCTCTTCGCCCGCGGCCCGACGGTCCCCTACTGGATCGGCGCGGCAACCTCCGCTTTGGTGGTGCTGGCGATGATCGGTATGATGCGGTGGATGCCGACCGAGCCCGTCCGCGTGTCGGAGGCGTAGAGCCTCACTTTTTCAACGCAGGTCGCGAAACGGAGGATCCTGATGGTACAAAAAGACAGGCCGCACCCCGTACCCCGGCCCGAACTCAGCAGTCCGCTCCCCTTTGACGCCGTCGCCCGCCTGCCCCAAGCCATCGACAACGTCGCCATCGCCACCCGCCGCCTGGAAGCCGGGCTGACAATCGAGCACGACGGCCGGCACTTCACCCTCGATACCACCATCCTCGTCGGCCACCGCTTCGCCATCGAACCGGTAGCAGAGGGCGAACCTCTGCTGTCTTGGGGTCTTCCCTTCGGCGTGGCGACCCGCCCCATCGCGCCGGGCCAGTATGTATGTAACGCCGGCATGATCGAGGCGCTCGGCCAGCGCGCCCTCGATTTCACCATCCCGCAGCACCCGAACTTCCAGGACCGCATCATCCCCTACGAAGTCGACGAAGCGACCTTCCGTCCCGGTCAGCAGGTGGAACCATACAAAGAGGGGCGCACCTTTCTCGGTTTCCGCCGCGACGGCGGGCGCGGTGTCGGCACGCGCAACACGATCGTCATCCTGGGAACCACCTCAAGCACAGCCGCCTTTGCCAGAAGCCTGGCGCAGGCACTGCAGCCCGCCGCCGCCCACTTCCCCGGCTTCGACGGTATCGTCGCCATTGCCCACACCGAGGGCAGCGGCTACGAACGGCTCAACAACCGCGACTTTGTCCTGCGTACCCTCGCCGGCCTGATCGTCCATCCGAACGTCGGCGCGGTCCTCGCCGTGGACACACACGAACCGCACTCGACCGCCGACCGGCCCATCAGCAACGCCGAGTTGGAGGCCTATCTGCGCGCCAATGACTACCCTTTGGCAGACGTGCCGCTCCGCTTCTTCACGCTCTCCGGAGATTGGCAGGCCGACCTCGCCGAAGCCTCTGCAACCGTAGAGCGCTGGCTGCCTACAATCGCGACCCTGCCGCGCACGCCCCAATCCCTGGCCCACCTCAACATCGCCCTCCAGTGCGGCGGCTCCGACGCCTTCTCCGGCCTCTCCGGCAACCCACTGGCCTCCGCCGTCGCCAAAGAGGTCATCCGCTACGGCGGACGCGCCAACCTGGCCGAGACCGACGAACTCATCGGCGCCGAAGCCTACCTGCTGCAGAACACCCGCGATCTCGCTACCGCCCAGGCCTTTCTCGACTATGTTGCCCAGTTCAAGGAACGGCTGGCCTGGCACGGCCAGACCGCTGAGGGCAATCCCACCGGCGGCAACAAGCTGCGCGGGCTCTACAACATCGCGCTCAAATCCATCGGCGCCGCAATCAAGCGCCACCCCGACGTGCGTCTGGATTGGACTGTCGACTACGGGGAACGGATGGTGAAGGCCGGGGAAGGATCGACTTTGCCCGGGACCACGGACGCACCTGCCCCCGGCTTCTACTTCATGAACACACCCGGCAACGACCTCGAAAGCATCGCCGGTCAGGTGGCTGGCGGCTCCAACCTGATCATCTTCGTCACCGGCAACGGCTCGATCACCAACTTCCCATTCGTGCCGACCATCAAAGTGATGACAACCACGTCACGTTTTGAGCTTCTATCCAAGGAGATGGACGTGAACGCAGGCGCCTACCTGGACGGCACGTCCATGGACCAGCTGTGCGAAGAAAGTCTCGATCTGCTGGTAGAGATCGCCTCCGGCCAGCCCAGCAAGGGCGAGCTGGCCGGTCACTCGCAGATCTCAATCTGGCGCAACTGGCAGCAGCAGGACCACAGCCGGCTCCAGTCGATCCTGGAACGCCCCCGGCCGGACGGGCAGCCGCTCCCAATCAGAACGCAACCTGCCGAGACGGAAGGGATCGACCTGCCCCAACCGCCCGCGGCCCGCGTCGGCCTCATTCTGCCCACCAGTCTCTGTTCCGGCCAGATCGCCGGCATGGCAGCGCAGCGCCTCAACCGTGCCGCCGCAGAGCCGAACGCCGGCGGTCCGGGTGAAGCCGCGAACCCGCCCCTGTTTACCGCCCTGCCCCACACCGAGGGCTGCGGCGTTGCCTTCGCCTCAACGCAGGCCATCTACGCCCGTACCATGATCGGTTACGCCACCCATCCCCTCGTGGGCGCCTGCCTCTTTCTGGAGCACGGCTGCGAAAAAGCCCACAACGACTACATCCATTCGCTGCTGCGCGACGGCGGACTCGCAGAGGAGGATTTCGGCTGGGCCAGCGTGCAGCTGGACGGCGGCATCGCCAGTGTCCTCGACAAGATCGACGGCTACTTCGCCGACCAGGACGCCGCGCTGCGCCGGCAGAACGGGCACGATCGCAAGCTGTCCCTGGCGCTGCTCAGCGACGGCGACGTGCCCCCACACGCCGCCGACAGCCTCGCACGCATCGCCCGTTGGGTCGTGGCCGCCGGCGGCACCGTCGTCACACCGGTATCCAACGGGCTGATCGAGGCGCCACCATTCCGCACCGCCCTGGGCCTCGATGCTCCCGACCTGCCTCCCTCCCTCGCCTACGGCCAGGCCGCCGCGGCAGCCGGTTTCCACCTCATGGACATGCCCACTCCCCACTGGAGCGAGACGCTCACCGGCCTCGGCGCCAGCGGCGCGCACCTGATCATCGCCTACTCCGACAAGCTAAGGGCCGGGCATCCGCTCGTGCCCCTACTGCAGCTTGCCGGCGAACACGCGCCCGCCGCGCCCGATCTACGCCTGTGCGGCGACTCCGGCGCGTGGCCGCAGCAGATCCTGGATCTGGCCGCGCGAACGCTGGCCGGCGACT
>JAPPKT010000141.1 GCA_028819675.1 Caldilineaceae bacterium
GCGAAGTCCTGGAAGCGCACGCCGACACCTTCACCGTCATCGCCTCGATTCCCGCCCGGCTGGAGCTTCAAGGAGTCGAACCGCACCTGTCCACCATCACGCGCAGTCTGTTGTTCACCATCGCCCACAATGCACTCACCAATGCCTTTCGTCATTCAGACGCCGAAAGTGTGACAATCTCCCTGGAATTTGGCGAGGAAAACCTGCGGATGTCCGTGTCCGACGACGGGACCGGGCTTCCTGATGACTACGCCGTGCGCGGCCGCGGCTTCAGAAATATGGAGGCTGACGCAGAGCGCATGGGCGGCAGCCTCCATGTCGAGTCCAACGACAACGGCACGACCGTTCGTTGCATTGTTCCCAATTAGCAAGTCAAAGGAGGCCGGCGCGTGTCATCGGAAAGCAAAATCAGAGTGATGATCGTTGACGACCACGCCATCGTTCGGGAAGGAATTGCGGAAGTATTGGAGCAGTCCGGCGAATTCGAGGTCGTGGGACAGGCCAGCGATGGGGAACAAGCGGTAGAAAAGGCCCAAGAGTTGAAGCCTGACGTGATCATTATGGACATTGTGATGCCGTTCAAGGACGGCATCGAAGCCTGCCGAGATATAACCGCGGTTCTGCCGGATACGCGCGTCCTCATGCTGACCGCCTCCAACAGGCATAGTGCGATCGTGCAGGCAGTAAATGCCGGGGCCACGGGATACCTTCAGAAGTTTTCCGGCAAGGAGATGCTGATGTCAACTTTGCGCGAGGTGGCCGGCGGTGACTTTCGCTTGCAGGGAGAGGCGGCAAGAAAACTGGTCGCCGGGATGAGCGACAGTGCCGTTCCGATTCCTCCCAACGAACCGGAACGGCTGACGGCCCGAGAGCGCGATCTACTCAGAATGTTCGCCCGAGGTATGTCCTACGCCCAGATAGCCGAAGCGCGCGGCAACAAGAATCCCATGACCGTACGCAACGCGGTCTACGCCATACGGCGCAAACTGGGCGTGGGCAGCAGGCAGGAGATGGGCGTCTGGGCGGCGCGCAGCGGCCTGCTGGACGACGATGAACTGCTGTAAGACAATACCGAAAAAGGGCCTGTCTCCCCTGCACCGGCCAATTGCTTTTGCAAGATCTGTGTGTTCTTGGGCGGAGGTACAACGAGGAAACGCAGGTCAAAGAGTCCGGTAACTGCAACTGTGTAAACACCGTCCTCCCGTACGTGCGGCCCTAATTTGCGTCTAGAATCTCCGTAACCGGCAGAGCGAGTTCAGGCAAAAGGGGAGATCTCACGGTATCGCCGCGCCTGAATAGATCGCCTTCGGAGTAGACCTCGCCGGACAGGGACAATACAGTGACTGTTTCCTGTTCAGGATCCACAATCCAGTACTCTTGAATGCCCGCCCGCGCGTACTCGATCCGTTTCGTCACAAGGTCCCGCTCGCGGTCTTCAAGGCTCGGGCCGACGATTTCGATTGCCAGGTCAGCACCATCCCAGAACTTCTCCTGGCGCAGGATGTTGTTGCGATCGCGCAGAAAGACGACATCCGGCTGCCGGTACTTCTGATCCCACAAGCGTAACAGTAGACCGCCCGGCCGGACCGCACCTCCAATGTGCCGCGCAATACTGCTGAGAGCGAAGCACAGGAATACCATGATTCCTTGGTGCTTGTCGGTCGGCGCATCATGCACCTCTACAAAACCATTGTCGAATTCGACGCGGCGGTTTGTCTCCAGCGCCAGATATTCCTGTTCACTCCATTCACCTTGATTTGGAAAGAGGGTTGCAATTCGCCAAACCGGTGTTTCAATTTCTGGACCACGCGTCTGTGTATGGTTCCGCTGTCCAATACCTGTGAAACGCGCAACGACTGGGTTAACAGGCAGGTTTCTGATTCGAATTAGAACGAATGTGAAATGAATCTACCTTAAGACTTTCTTAATCACATCTGCCGCGGCGCTGTAAGGATCAATCTGCCGCCGCTGCAACCGTTCTACCAGTTCCCGGTGCAATAATGGAGAAAACACTCGCTCCATCCGCGCCAGCAACTCGGCTTGGACGAGTGTCTGCAGCATATGGTCAAGACGCCTGCCTTCGCGCGCCGCCCGTTCACCACTCTCGTCCAGCCACGCCCTGTGGCACTCTAGCGCATCACGCAACTGAGCGACGCCGCCCCCACTGACCGCGACCGTCTCCAAGACCGGAATCGACCATCCCTGTTCTGCATCGCTTTCGGAAGCCGCCGCGCCCGTCTCCATGCGCTGCCCGTGATGCATGATCGACTGGGCCGCTGCGCTCCCCGTTTCCAGCATCATCTCCAACGCCGCCACCGTGCGCGCCGCGCCTTTACGGTCCGCCTTGTTGACGGCGAAGATATCCGCGATCTCCAGCAAGCCCGCTTTGATCGCCTGCACCTCGTCGCCCAGGCCTGGCGCCTCAACCACCACGACCGTATCGGCAACGCTGGCGATTTCGATTTCCGCCTGGCCCGCGCCCACCGTTTCGACAAGAACGCGGTCAAACCCGGCCGCGTCCAGCAGCAGCATCGCTTCCGCGCTTGCCTGCGCGAGGCCGCCCGCCCCCCGCCGCGTCGCCATCGAGCGGATAAAGACCCCGGCGTCACCACTGTGGCTCGTCATTCGCACGCGGTCCCCCAACAGCGCACCGCCGCTGAAAGGACTGGTCGGGTCCACCGCCAGCACTCCGACCGTCACGCCGCTCGCGCGGTAGCTCCCGACCAGCGCCGATACCAGCGTCGATTTGCCCGTGCCCGGCGCGCCGGTGACGCCGATAAAGTGCGCCTTTCCCGTGTGCGCGAATGCGGCCTGCACGATGCTGGCGGCATCTTCCGCGTCATCCTCCACGCGGCTGATGGCGCGCGCCAGCGCGAGCCGGTCTCCCCGGAGAAGACTGTCGATCAGTTGTTGAGTGGGAACGGGTTTGGGCATCGGCAACACCGGTTGCCTGTTTCCAGTGGAGCGCGGCGCGTAATTCGTTCAGGCGCTGGCCATGGTTCGACGGCATCGGAATCCACGCCTGGCGCGTGTCCGCGTCTGCCTGCTCCGCTAGCCACCGGCCATGGCAGTTCTGATATAGGTGATGATCTCGGTTGAGGTCGTGCCCGGCCCGAAGACAGCGTGCACGCCGGCAGCTTTGAGCTGCACCGCATCCTCATCCGGAATAATACCGCCCAGCAGCACCAACACATCCTCCTGGCCTTGGGCATGGAGCAGTTCGACCACCTTGGGGCAGAGCGTCATATGCGCGCCGCTGAGTATCGACAGGCCGACGACGTCCACGTCTTCCTGCAACGCCGCCTCCGCGATCATCTGCGGCGTCTGGCGAATGCCCGTGTAGATCACCTCGAATCCGGCATCGCGCAACGCCCTGGCTATCACCTTGGCCCCGCGATCGTGGCCGTCCAGCCCCGGCTTGGCGATCAGAACCCGTATCTGACTCTGCTTCATCGAATCCCCATGCCGGTGGCCCATCTGTTTCCCGTTGCAAGACAGGTGACACAGTCTGAGCGATTCTCGTAAATCCCGTCAGAACTATGTTAAAATACGCCCTGCGCATTGCCAAAAGCAATGCCAGGTACTCCAGTGAAAAGCGAGCTGTGACCGGCGGTCGGATCCCGCACGCACCACTGCAGTTTCGGAGGCTGTATGCTCTACCCGAGAACTGAACGCCTGCAGCGCTTCATAGACGTTGCGCGCAGCTTGATCCCCGTCCTGCGCGAGCGGGCCGCCCAGCATGACCGCGACGGATCATTCCCACACGAAAACTTCGTTGACATCCGGCGGGTGGGTCTTCCGGCCCTGATTGTCCCGCAGGAGTTCGGCGGCTGGGGCGCCAATCTGCTCGAATCGACGTTGACGATGGAGACGCTGGCGCAGGGTGACGGCAGCACAGCGCTCAGCTTTGTGATGCACGTTCAAGTCATAGGCGGCGTTGCCGAAGCATTCGAAGACGTCGCCTCCGAGTATGGCGGCGGCGGCTGGCCCCAGCCTCTCTTCGCCCAGGTCTGCCGCGACGCCGTTGAACAGGGCGCGCTCATCAACTCCGTCGCCACCGAGCCCAACCTGGGCAGCCCCAGTCGCGGCGGCCTGCCTGAAACCACCGCCGAACCGGTCCGGGAAAATGGCAAGGACGCGTGGCGCATCAACGGGCTCAAGACCTTCGCCAGCCTCAGCCCCGAGATGGACTACTTCATCATTCCCGCGGCCCTGCGGGACGGCAGCGGCCACGTCGCCCGCTTCGTCATCCCCGCCGGGCCCCACTTCGAAATCATTGAAACCTGGGACTCTTTCGGCATGCGCGCCACCGGCAGCCATGATCTGAAGATCGTCAACGCCCGCGTGACCGACGAGCAGATGATCGGGCGCGGCGCGCCCAGCCCGCGTACAACCGGAAAGGCCCCGGCCAATGCCTGGTTCATCTGCACCGTCGGCGCCGTCTACCTCGGCGTTGCTCAGGCCGCCCTCGATTTTGCGGCCGATTACGCCTTGAAACGCGTGCCAACTGCCCTCGGCAAACCGATCGCCGAACTGGAAAGCATCCAGCGCCGTCTCGGCCAGGCCGAACTGCTTCTGCTCCAGGCCAGAGCGCTTCTCTACAACACGGCCCGGGACTGGGATCAGCAGGAAACGCGGCGGGATGAACTCACCCCGGCAGTGCTCGCCACCAAATTTACCGTCACCAACAATGCCATCGAAGCCGTCGACCACGCAGTGCGCGTGGTAGGCGGGGCCGCCATGTCCCGCAGCCTCCCGCTGGAGCGCTATCTGCGCGACGTCCGTCCCGGCCTCTTCCACCCCTTGAACGACGACCAGGCGCTGACCATCTTCGGAAAGAACGCGCTGAAACGAAGTTCGGCTATGGCCCGAAACCAGTGATCGGATAGCTGCCGCTCTACCACAGTCACAAAGGAAACAATACCGTCCTCTCTTGCCGCGGCAACAGAGGATACTCGTGCCAAGGAAAATCCAAATAAGGGAGACCTTAATATGAGCACTGAGTTGGACCCCCGACCAACTCGAAGTCCGGCTTCCGACAATGCGCCACGCGCGGCAAGAGACACAAGTGCAACAGCGGCTTTGCGAAATATGGGCCTCGGATTCTTACTCGGTTTTCTGTTGAGTGCAACGATCTCGGGCGCCCTGATGTGGCTTCTGCGCCGTCCGACTCCGCCCGCAATTGTGCTCCACCCACCGCCTACCCCTGCGCCAACACCGACTCCACAGCCCACGCCCACACCTGGTCCACTGTACGTCTTCGTCAGCGGCGGTGTGCAAAATCCCGGTCTGGTCGAACTGCCACCCGGCGCTCGCGTCGGTGATGCCTTAGCTAAAGCAGGGGGGCTGGTACCCGATGCCGACCCGGCGCTGGTGAATCAGGCGGAGATAGTCTTCGACGGCGCTCAGATTCATGTCCCTCTGCCGCAGCCGCAGACCGGCGCGGACGCGTCATCGGCCTTGCCGCCCGCCAATCAGCCTCAGCCCGGCGTGTCGGGCGACCTGCCTCCAACTTTTGCTCCATCGGGTCAGGGCAACGCGCCAGCCGGAAAACTGATCAACATCAACACCGCTTCAGCCGAGGAGCTCACCTCCTTGCCCGGCATTGGCCCCGGCAAAGCTGCCGCCATCATTGCCGGCCGCCCCTACGCTTCGATCGAAGACCTGGATCGGGTCCCCGGTATCGGTCCCGGCACTGTCGAAAAGCTCACACCTTTGGTCACAACGAACTAGTTTCCGGTTCCTGGGTCTCAGTGACCCTCGATTCCGGCTGCAAAGATCCGTTTCTCACCATCGCCCACAGGATGGGTAGAGCGATGCGGGGACGGAAGAGGGTGGCCGGTGGACTGAGCAGATGTGCGGCGTTGAAGAAAGCAAGGCAGACATCCGGTCGATGGATGCGGTCCAGCACATGCTCGATATACCGGTGCATGAAGCGCTCGACGGGGCTGGCGTCACCGGCTTTCCGGCCAGCCCAGCGAAAGTCATCGCTAGTGGCCAGCTGCCATGGCGTTTGCAGCATCTTCGCCAGCTTCTTCTGAAAGACAAGACCGGAACGCCCGATACGGGCGTCCTCCAGGCCCCCCTGCTTTCGGTTCCCTCTCCTCTTTAGGAAGTCGTCAAGGATTTCCGCCGAAAGCGCGCTCACCGTCATACCCTGAGCGTATACCGGGTTAAACGCGCAGACCGAGTCGCCCAGCGCGATCACGCCCTGCGGCCACCGTTTCAGTCTTTCATAGTGACGCCAGTGATTCTCAGTACGCCGGTAGCCCACGATGCCGGTCAGTGGTTCGGCCGCACTGATCGCCTCCCAGACCTGCGGTCCGATCAGCCTGCGGGCAAACTCTTCAAAGCCGGTCTCGTCCGTCGGCGGGTGATCCCCGGCATAGCCGACGAGTGTCACGACCCAGCGATTGCCTTCGACCGGCTGAACGACCGCGCCTCCCTTGATATCGGGAAAGCGCGTGGCGAGCAGCACCATTTTCCAATCCGCCCGCCAGTCCTCCGGGACACTGTACCAGCGCGTGGCATAGCCCACGTCCGCGTTTACAGTCGACTCCTGCGGCGCCGCATAACCGAGTTCTTCCAGCCAGCGCGGCAGACGCGAAGAGCGGCCGCTGGCATCGACGATAAGGTCGGCATGCAGCGTGACCGTTTCATCCCCCACGGTGCACACCGCGCCGGTCACGTGGGATTCGTGCGCCCCGGCTTCGCCTTCCCGACCGCTGTTTAAGAGGGTCTGTGCGCGGCTGGTGCTCAGCCCCACCACACGGTGGCCGGTGCGAAACCTTATGTTGCCGCGGCGGCGCAGGCGCTCGCGCACCCGGCTTTCCAGCAGGGCGCGGCTGACACTGTAACCGAGGAGATTCGAATCGAAGCGGGGTAACCAACTGCCACCCGCCAGGGCGGCAGTATCCTTCAGCCAGTTGAGAGGGGTTGCGCCGAGGGCCAGCAGCTCCTCCTCCAGGCCGGGAAACTGTTTGCGCAGCACCTGCACGCCCCGCAACAGTAGGACATGCACATGACGTGATTGCGGCACGCCGGGCCGGCCAGTGGCTTGCGCCAAGCTATGCGTGTCTGCTGTGTGATCGGTGGGCCGTGACCGGGTCCGCCACGCCTCGTCCCGCTCCAGGACAGTGACCTGCTCGCAATGGTCGGCGAGCACGTTGGCAGCAAATAGTCCAGCCATGCCGCCGCCGACTACAATTGCAGTTTTCAACACTCCCACCGATCGCCCGCCGGACAGCCAATGCCGACGGTCAACTGTCTCCACCAGGTACGATCCCTGCCTGTGCCAGCGCTTCCATAATCTGCTGCGCCAGTTCCTCCGCGCTGTGACGGTCCGCCTCCAGCACCATCTCCGGCTGGAGCGGCTCCTCATAGGGGGCCGAAACGCCGGTGAAGTTCGGGATCTCACCGCTCTCGGCTCGAGCGTACAGCCCCTTAGGATCCCGCTCCTTGCAGATTTCTACGTCGCACTTGACGAAGAGTTCCCAGAAACTACCTTCCGGGGCCAGCGCCCGCGCCGCCTCCCGGTCCGCCGCATAGGGCGAAATAAACGTGCACAGCACGATATTGCCATGCTCAAACGCCAGTCTGGCCACCTCCGCCACCCGGCGAATATTCTCCGTGCGCGCCGCCGCACCAAAACCCAGATCGCTGTTCAGGCCATGTCGCACATTGTCTCCGTCCAATGAGAACGTACGCACGCCCAACGCAAACAACCTCTGTTCCAGCGCCTTCGCCACCGTCGACTTGCCCGAACCGGACAGCCCCGTAAACCAGAGCACCGCCGCCCCATGACCGTTCTGCTCCTCCCGCATCGGCCGCGTGACCGCGACCGGCTCCCAGACCACGTTGGAGGAACGAGCCGTGCGCACAGCAGGCCTGTCTCTCTCTTCCTGCTTCTGCACCAACTCACTCACGCGCCGTGCCCGGTCCCGGATCATGCCGGCCGCAACCGTGTTATTGGTCTGTGGGTCGATGAGAATAAAGCTGCCTGTGGCGCGGTTGATCTGATACGAGTCGAAGAAAAGAGGCTCGGTAGTCACAATCTGCCCGCGGCCGATCTCGTTAAGCTGCAGTGTTTGCGCATCTTCACGGTGCATCGTGTCTACATTGATGCGGTAGTTCAACTCCTGGACCGAGGCCCGCACCCGCCGCGTCGACTGCTGCAACCAGTACCACTGTCCGCTGAAATTGCCTGCAACCGCCCCCTGAATCTTCATCGGCTCTTCGCTCATCCAGCACAGCGTCGCGTCGATCTGGTTCGACGAGTGGGGCAGGTTGCGCACCCGTACCAGCATATCCCCCCGGCTGATGTCGATCTCGTCTTCGAGCGTGATCACAACGCCATCGCCGGCAACGGCCCGCTCGCAGCTCTCATCGCCCCGCTGGATCCCGGCCACGCGGCTGCGAATCCCGGCCGGCAGCGTCACCACCTCCTCGCCCACCGCAATGCGGCCCGATACGATCTGCCCGGCGAAACCGCGGAAGTCCATGTCAGCCGCGCCGTTCGCCCTGATCACATACTGTATCGGCAGGCGAAAGTCCACGTTGTTGCGGCCGGCGCCGATGTTGACCGTTTCCAGGTGGTGCAGCAGCGTCGCGCCGTGATACCAGGGCATATTTTCGCTCTGGCTGACGATGTTGTCGCCATGCAGCGCGGAGATGGGAATGTACACGACATGGCGCACGTTCAACTTGGCCGCGAACGCGCGGTATTCCGCGACAATCTCCTGGTAGCGCGCCTCGCTGTATCCGACCAGGTCCATCTTGTTGACGGCGACGACGATATGGGGGATCTGCAGAAGAGAGGCGATAAAGCTGTGCCGCTTCGACTGCGTCAGGACGCCTTTGCGGGCGTCAACCAGTATGATCGCCAGCTCCGCCGTGGACGCGCCGGTCACCATGTTGCGCGTGTACTGGATATGTCCCGGCGTGTCCGCGATGATGAACTTGCGTCTGGGCGTCGCCGTGTAACGGTAGGCGACGTCGATCGTGATGCCCTGCTCCCGCTCCGCCCGCAGCCCGTCGGTCAGCAGCGCCAGGTCGACCGAAGGGTCGCCGCGTGCCGCGCTCGCCTCCTCGACCGCTTCCAACTGGTCTTCGAATATCGCTTTGGAATCGTATAACAACCGCCCTATCAATGTCGATTTGCCGTCATCGACGCTGCCGGCGGTGGAGAAGCGCAGTAGATCCATTACAAATCCCAGTGTATCGTTTTCAGCGACCGGTGGACAGAAACTTTGTCACCAACTGTGCACGATCATTTGCAGCCAGTTTATATTCCGTTTGACACCAAGACTTTACGCGCGGATCACGCACTGGAATCGCGCCTTCTATGTCTGCCATTACGCAATACGTGACACGCAAAAAGCGGATTCATATATATTGAACGTGACTGCTAAGTCCTTGCCAAAAGGCGCTCATGATTCAGCATGGCGAAAGATGTTTCTCTCTCCTCGCTTTTGGGCGGTCGGGCCTATTCGGCCCTCCCTTGTGCGGGGGC